>DCUE01000043.1 GCA_002328465.1 Candidatus Dojkabacteria bacterium UBA2222 | reverse complement strand
CCACCGTCTCCACCATTTCTTAAAGATTTATTAGAATTAAGGTAATAATTCCTAATACCATAAATGGCACAAATGGGATTTTAAGATTCTTAAACTTTTTCCTTTTGCTAGCAATTAATAGGCCGTATATTAGGGCAGAGAATACTGCTATATATGCCCAATATATTAGATTATTAAACCCTATTAAGAGTCCTGTTATTATTGCAATCCTAACATCGCCCTGTCCCAATGCTTTTTCCTTTGAGATTAGTACTATTAATTGAAATATACTACCCAATATTAAAGTTGATAGCATATTTTGGTATGGGGAGAAGCTCCATTGATTGAATATTAATATCTCTGTATTCGAGCCTTTAAGAAGGAAGAGTAGGGTATTTAATGATAAAAGGCTAATCATCAATATCAAAGACACCGTATTATGAACTTCCATTTTCTTAAAATCAAAATAGGCAAGAAAGGCTAGGGTACAGATGAGTAGTATTAAGAAGAGAACGGAGAGTATATCTAAGGATGTTATTTGAGAAAGGTTAAGAAATCTAAACAAAACGAACAAGAGAGTAGTTCCTAAGAGAATTACAAAGAATCTTTCAACCCAAGTACACTTTGTATTAAATATTTGAAACCTCGAATGGATCTGCATTTGTATCAAGTTCTTTTAAAGTATTAATATATATACCATTTGAATCAGAGGCTTGAATATCAATAATCTTAACACCAGGGGATCCTCCTTTGTCAGATACTAGTACAGTACAAGTCCAGTTATCCAGAGATACGGTTAAAGTATCTGCAAATGAAGGGTTCCTTTTTATTATGTACACAGCTTCTTCTAAACATGTTTCAGTATTACTTTTTAGAATTTGAGCATCATAGTTCATTTTACCTACTATGAGGGTTGTCATATTCTTGTATAGGGAGTCGATTCCTGAAAGGAGGAGTAGTGGAAGTATTATTAGTACAGTTGTAAGCGCTATGTAACCTTTCATCTTAGTATCAATAACATATTAAGTGTTTCTGTTAAGTTGGAATCTCCACTAGAAAACAACAGGATTTCTGTCCGAATCCCGATTGGGACATTGCTACGGTCGTATACTGGAGTGAGAGAGAACGAACTTACAACTATATTAGAAGGAGTGATCGGAATGGAATCGTAGTAAATTCTACCATTTGCCATAGTATACTGCCTATACCCCTCTTGTAATTGCAATTCTAATACCCCCTGGTTATTTCCAAAAGTACTGCTCTCCTCATTGATACTTAATGCTTTGCTAAAGGAGTAGCTAATATGTTGACTTATAAATTCAGAGGCTGTATTTAATTGACTTCTTCGATTGGTTCTTAAGGTGGCCTCTTGTGTCGAGAACATAAAATTTAAGACTATCATTATAATGATGGAGAATAGTCCAATGTAAAGCATAGCTTCTATTAGTGTTACCCCTTTTAATCTATTTCTCATAGTTAATTACTAATTCTTCAAGTAAAGGTGTATCTACAGTATCAGAATTAAAGATGACTCTATACTGTAGATATCGTCCAATTAAAGATGTAGGGAGGGTATATACTCCACTATCTTGATAGTATGTATTAGATGTCCCATCGGGACCCACCCATGTGCTACCCGTCATTGATATTGAGTTACTTGTTCTTAAGTGTATTTTGAGTGAAGAGCCAGTTGGTATATTTGTCTTTAATCCCATTATGTAATATTCGGAAGTATCTGACCCCGAATCATATATTTCTGAAAGATATTCCCCATATGGAAGATATCCTTCACCATTAGGGCCACCACCACCAGGACCACCACGGATAATTTGTAGTTCTTTTAAAGAATCTCCAGTTAGAACATATGCGTAAAGGTTCTTTTCTTTCTTAACCAGACCAACCATATTAATACCAGCATCTATATCTATCCCTCCACATTTATAAGGGTTTAATTCATCCCCTATGTCATATACAGAGTACTCTTGTCCTCCAATTCCACCAATCATTACTCTTTGATCAGCAGAAACAAGTGCACTTACAGAAGTGCCTCCTAAATCCAAAGATTTAAGAATTGGATATGTAGTTGATTTGTTACTTGTATTTAGAATAAAGAATTCATGTCCTGCATTATTCTGCGTCCCTATGTATGCCCTATTGGTATCCTCTGAGATAAAGAGAGAGCTTACATTCATTGTTCCAATATTTAACTGTCCAAGTACAGAGTAGGGGGAGCTGTTACGAAGTATTAAGAAATCTGATGCTCCTCCCATTGTTGTTGCATAGATATAATTTTCATCAACGAAGATATCGGTAATTACAGCATTAGCATCTCCAATCGTAATCTTGTTAAGTACTGTAGGTGGTACATTTTGTTGCAGATTGTTCAGACTGAAGATTGTAATACTGTTATCATGAGTGATATATCCCTTCTCACCGAATACGAACACATACTTCTGTTTTGTCTTAGGTGAAGGGCTTATATCTAATGAGGTAAATTCGGTATATATATTTTGTGGGGATGAGATATCTAAAATCACTAGCTCTTTGCTATTGTTATCAGTTCCTAATACTGCATATCCATTTAATCCAAAAACGTCATACACTTTATATCCATTGTAAGTTCCCAACTCAGTCATAACAGGGGGCTCATCTACAACGGAGACTTTTGCAAAGGCATCTCCACTTGCATTTCCTCCAGTACCCATATATACGAAGTCATTTATTGTAAATAGAGTAGTAGGTATACCACTTCTAGTTAAGTTATGTGTACTCATACTTAGAGTCGGATTACACCAATCACCATACATCATAGAAAGAAGCCTTACCTCACCATCTTCAATGGTTTGGGACATTGTGTCTGTAAATATCCCCGTATCAAATTCTGGTTTGATTGTCCAAACAATTGAATGGGTATTCCAGTCGTTTACATACATCTTAGGGTTAATTTGGTGAACCTGTCCTAATCTGTCTACCCAAGATATATTTATATTAATCAATCTAGAGTGTGGATCTATATTACCACCGCTTTCTACAATCGTCCCGCTTGAGTTTCTTTCGACATTCTCTATCGTAAAAGAATATATTAAACCGTTCTCTGCTATCTCTCCATCAACAATACTGTATTCATCTAGTAAGTACTCAATATGTTTTATACCCTCATTGGTGTGTCTCGCTATATTGTACCAAGACTCTGATTTCAACATTATTAATACACTGTGTACCTCTTGTGTAAGCTGTGTAGCTTTCGAGCGTGTATGAACATTCTCTAATGTTCTTGTTGAGTCAACAACAAGAAGAACGAGCATTGAAGAAATAGTGGCAAATATACCAATTGCCAAAACAAGTTCCGCAAGGCTATACCCTTTTAAATTTTGCTTAAAGTTTTTCATATCCTACTAATCCTTCTCTGTTAATATATATTTCGATATAATTTGTTCCATCTGTAAGTGTGAGAGAGCCATATGATACAGGTTTGAATTCCCCATTATTAAAGAAAATGGTATCTCCATTTTGGATAGAAACTGAGGTAAAAGATATATTGGTAGGATATCTTCTTACATCAGTATCTGTCGCCTCTGCCAAGGAATTTCCATCGAAGAGCGTGTAGCTATTGCCACCGATAGCAACCCCTCCCGTTATATTCTTAAATCTACATCTTTGTTGTTGGTAGTATATGTCGGTTGCAAGTTGAGAAGCGTAGCTCTCTAGTTTAGATTCCTGAGCCTTGTTAACGGCAACTGGAAATACTAAGAAAGAAAGCATCATTAAGATACCCATTGTGACTAGGAGCTCAAATAGAGAGAAGCCTTGTAATTTTTTAGTTTTTAAATTTCTAACCATTGATAGTACCCATTAGTTGATAGATTGGCATTAGTATTGTTACACCAAGTAAGCCAATTATAGCTCCTACTAAAATGAGAAGTAGGGGTTCAACGAATGTTACTATGTTATTACTCATCTCGGTAACCTCATCCGAGTAATACTCATGTAAATACATAAGGTTGTCTTCAAGCGTACCACTAACTTCTCCTACATCAATCATTTTTACAAAAGAGTTATTAAAATATTGAGGATACCCAGAGAGGGAGATGGAGAGATCTTTTCCATTCTCTATGTCCGAATGTACTTTAAGTAAGACCTCAGCATATACATAGTTACTCATTGTAGAAGCTGCAATTCCTAGAGATTTAGAAAGAGGTATACCACTCGCTAATAAGACACTTAGGGTTCTAGAGAAGGAAGATAGGATGTTACTAGTAAAGAGTCTCTTAAGAATTGGGAAGTTCAAAGCTAACCAACCCTTAAATTTTCTACCTTTCTTTGTTCTTAGGAAGAGCATAATACAGAGGATTATAAAGAGGATGCTACCAATAATCGGTAACCAGTTTGTCCTAATGAAGAGAGCGGCACCGAGGATGAAAAGTGTAAGAGGGGGGATATTCGGAAAAGAGGAGAACAGGGCTTCGAGTTTTGGTAAAACAATAAAAATCATTCCAACAAATTCAACGACAGTAAGAGAGATTATTATAGCAGGGTATATTACCGCTCCTTTCATCTTCTTTTTTAACTCCCATTCCTTCTTTATTGTATCTGCAATGAAAAGGAGGTTATTCTCTAATGAACCACCTTTTTCTCCAGCTTCCACAACAGATGCAACAGTTTCAGGGAATACTTTCGGAAATAGTCTCAATCCTTCTGCTAATGTTGAGCCTTTATCTATCTCTTCTGACACATATTTGAAAATTTTATTTAAATTCGGATCGCTAGATTGTTCTGAGATTGTCTTTACAGTTTCAGAAAGCGGAATACTAGCTTTGAGTAATGCAGCCAGAGATTTAATAGAGATTAACAAGTTAGAGGTTGAAACAGAGAGCCTTTTTAACTTTTTGTACTCCTTTATTCTCTCTTCTGCTGTGTTTGAGTTTGGATTTGTTTTCATTCCTTAATGGCAATAACTTTGGCTAATTCTTTTAGATCAATATGTCCATCTTTTAATTTTTTTACACCATCCTCTATCATTAATCTGAATCCACCCTTCTTAGCAGCAACTAGGATATCATCAGAGTTTGGATTTTTAATAATGACATCTCTAAGGTCTTTCGTCATAGAAAGTATCTCGTAGATTCCTATCCTCCCTGAGTATCCAGTGTTGTTACACTCTTTACACCCACCAGCCTTATAAATCTTGGTTACATTTGCAAGATGCTTTTGTATATCCGGTCTTAATTTTATAATTTCCTTATGTGCTACATCTCTACTTGGTGAATACTCTTGTTTACAGTTATTACATAATCTTCTTGCCAATCTTTGTGTGATTACAATGTTTACTGTGGATGCAACTAAGAAGGGCTCAATTCCCATATCTATTAATCTAGGAATTGTACTAACAGCGTCATTTGCGTGAACAGTTGATAGTACAAGGTGTCCTGTTAGTGCAGAATTTACAGTAATCCTTGCAGTTTCTTTGTCTCGAATCTCTCCAACCATGATGATATTAGGATCTTGTCTTAATATAGAACGAAGACCATTTGCAAATGTAAGATCACCCTTTGGATTAATTTGTATATGATTAACACCCTCAATACTGTATTCTACTGGGTCCTCAATTGTCGTTATATTCACATCTCTAGTATTAAGAATCTTTAATATGGAGTAGAGTGTAGTAGTTTTACCACTTCCTGTTGGACCAGTAACTAAGAAAAGTCCAAAGGGTTGTCTATATGCCTTCTCTAGTTTAACTAAATCGCTTTCTTCAAATCCTAGGTCTGTTAAATCATATGACCTATTAGCTTGGGAGAGTAATCGGATGACGACTTTCTCACCATGTGTAACTGGGAGTATGGAGATTCTTGCATCAACATGGTAGAAATCCTTTTCTTTCTCTTCGTTTTGAACAAATCTACTAAAGATATTTTGTTCAACTTTCTCTTCTTCGTCTTCTTTCTTCCCCCCTTTTTTCTTTTCTTCCTTTTTCTTATCTACCTTCTCTTCTTCTTTTTTTTCTTCCTCTTCAACTTTGTTTTCTTCTTCCTTCGGTTTAACCTGGTCAATAACCTCCCTTTTAACAGTAAAAAGAATTTTTCCGTCTTGAGGAGCAAAGTGTACATCTGTTCTTAACTTAGATCGTACTTTGATAATGAAGAGTAGACTGTCTTTGATTTCTTTTCCAATGGGGATTATATCCCTTAGTACACCATCTATTCTGTATCTAACAAGTAACAAGTCCCCATCTTTTGCCTCAATGTGAATATCAGATGCCTTCTTTCGTAAAGCATCTAATATTAATGCATCTAAAAAATTCGATACATTTATCCTTTTCTTAACTACATCATCTGTAAGTTTTAAAAGCTCAACCATGGCAGTACGGATAGTTTTAAGCTATCTGATATTCACT
>DCUE01000014.1 GCA_002328465.1 Candidatus Dojkabacteria bacterium UBA2222 | reverse complement strand
TACTCTCTTTGAAAAACTTAGATCTTGATTTATCAAAACAGTTTGGCAAGAATATTAAACCTATAACTGAAGTTGCAGAGAAGAGAAATCCAACATCATATATTAAGAAAGGGTTAAGAAACATTAATAGTGTAATACAAAAAAGCAATGATACACTTTGATTACTCTCTCTTCCTAATAGAAAGGCAAACAGAGAAAGGGTTGTCATAGTAGAAGCCCTAATGAGGGATGGGGAAAGACCTGAGAATATTGAAAACGCCCATATACAAAGAATTTTAATTACTAAGATGCCTTTGCCCCTTCTATCTCTAAAAAAAGTTTCTACTCCTTGGGCAACAAGAGCAACATTATACCCAGATGCTGCAATTACATGAGATACACCAGAACTATTTAGTGCTGTATTGAAATCATTTCTGAATATTCTCTTACTACCAAACATTATCCCTATAATCAGAGAGGCTTCTGGTTCGGGTATTGATTTCTCAACAATTCTTTCTAACCTATACCTTAGTTCTAAAAATATATTCCCTCCATCACTACAAATATACTCCTCAACCTCCAATATTGAATATATTCCTTTTCTAAAGAGATATCTTCGATAGTCAAAATCTTCAAAACTCTTAGGTTGCACAACTTTAACCATTAATTTACATCTCTGACCAACATGTAAAACAGGATACTGATTAAAACGAGCAATAGAGTTACCCAGCCCACCCTCATCAGAATGAAACAGGTACGAGTTACTCTTCTCCTGGGACATCATTACCCCCGATATCCACACCTTTTTGCTAGTGAAACCTCGGACATTTTCAATATCTTTTGTAATTTTCTCGAAATTTAGGTATGTACTCCCCAAGACTAAAAAAGAGCTTAGTAAAAAGACTTTGACCAAAGTTGTAAAAAAGTGTACATGGGTAAAAGCCGTGCATGAAACAAAGAAGATTAATTCTAAAACCAATGTAGGCTTCAAAATTTGAAATAGCAGCATAGAAGATAGCTCTTGGTTCTCGAAAACTACCTTTTCAAGAAGATTAGCAGAAGAAATGTTTAAAGAGAAAATTGTAAAACAGAGTAAAAGAGCTTTGTAATCAATGAAAAACAGTAATATGGCACGGATACGTTCCTTAAACAGGGCTAAAGACATATACTCTCTTTAAATTTGTTAAATGTTGCCTCTCCTATTCCACTTACATTAAGCAGATCCTCAAGTTTGCTATACGGCCTACCATTAATTATTTTTAATGCGGTAGAGGGCCCTACACCATTCAGAGTTTCTAATTCTGCCTGAGTACCACTATTTATACTAATACATAACTCTGTTCCCTGTTGCCCGCTCTCAGCCTCTGTATCTGGTATTGTAATATCTACTATCTCCTTAGGAATGTTAAACGTAAGTAACTTACAATCATAGTCTGTTTCAAAAGGTATATATATCTTTGAGTTATCTAGCATTACTGTTGCCAGATTTATCTTCATTGAGATATATTTAAAGCCTGCATCTAACTTAAATCCCTTTGCCTTCTTAATACCATCTATTACAGAAGCTCCCTTATCGAAACAGTACACTCCCGGAGTATTAACTGCACCACTAATATCAACAAGGAGTGGACACTTATCTTCTTCTTTAACTTCAGCTTTTGTCTCAATGACTTCATTTCCCTTCTTCTCGTCAGGTATCTCTTCAATTACAGTATCTTGTTGAAAGTTTGATAGTAAAAGAAAAACATCAATCTCTGACCAATGAACAAGTAATACATTTGAGAGAAATCCTAAAAGGAAAAAAACAAAAAGTAGGAAAATATTTCTTATCTGTGTATGACCCTCCATACAGATATTGTAAGTGGAGGATATTAAATATTTCTTAAGTAAAAAACCCTGTAGTCTTAGTTCTCGTGGATTTGAATACTCTTAATTACGACATCATTAATCGGCCTGTAGTCAGTATCCACTTCGACCTTTTGGATTGAATCAAGAACTACAAAGCCCTCTGTAACCTTCCCAATAACAGAGTACTGCCCATTAAAGGAACTCTTTGAAGAGTTAGGTAATACGATAAAGAATTGGGAAGCATTAGCCATACCTACGGTATAATCTTCGAAGTCTACAAGATTCTCTTTTTTAACAGAGTATCCAGGATCTCCTGTACCATCACCTTTTACATCACCTGCCTGTACAACAAAGTTTTTTATCACCTTATGAAAGGTTAAACCCTCGTAGTATCTCTCCCCTATTAGAAACAATATGCTATTAACATTTTCTGGGGCCATGTTTTCATATAGGTCTATTTTTATATCACCATAGATAGTTGTAATCACTATTGTGTAATCATACTTATCTTCAAGAATATACTCTGCTTTCTCGTAGGTATTTTTCCCTCCTATCAGAGACCCTGTTGAATTGTACAGACCTGATTTCATTGCAAATATAATCAGAACACAAACAAAGAGCAATGCTAAGGCAAGAAATACAAACTTTTTACTCTCACCCAAGGAATCTTTTACTCCCATGTTATTTAAGATAATAAATTATTCAACCCACCAAAAGGGCTGTTGAGTACCTTCATCAAACCATTTCCCATGCCTCATTAATTGATCCATTCCAGGTCCACCACTATCATACTGTATATTAACTGAAGACAAGTATGGAGATACACCGTACTTAGATGTCATATATATGAATCTATACTTGATATATCTATCACTACTCTCTTCAAAAGACATCATGTCATCACTGTTCAATCCAGAGAAAAAGCTAATGTTCTTAATATTTTTACTATCTTCATATTTCATATTTACATAATTTATTACTCCATCCATATCTAAGAATGTCTTTGTATAGATATATTCAGTTTGCCATTTAAGGATAAGTGCTGCAGTACTAAAACCAAGTTCAGGTACGCTTCCTCCCTCTATCCATCCCTCAACTGTTACAGAGCCTGTATCTTCATCTAAGGAACTAACAACTCCTTCGACCATATAATCACCCTCAGAGATAACGATACTATCCCCAACATACAAATTAGAGATGTGGTTAGGAGCTCCATAAATCATCTCTGAGATGTTAAATGTTCTAGTATTTAAATCTAATATCTGTGTATCACTTTGTAAATGTGCCTTAAACATTGGTTTTAATGTATGCACCCTATCAAATAAATGAACATATTTTAAGATATCTGACTCCTCTTTCTCCTGTGTAGAAACTCTTACCTCCTCTATTTGACCATCAAAAACATTAGAGCTATCACTACATCCACTTCCCAAGGCATAGTTCGTCGGTATCAAAGTATATGGTTGATTACTCTTCAATATATTTCCATTTAAATATATTCCACTCTCTGTTTCTAATAGTGAGATTGCAATATGGTTACGCTCATTTAAGATATACATATCATCAAGAGTAAGATCTATTCCATTTATGGAAACCTTAAGCTTCCCTGTATCTAATGAATATATCTCTAAGCTCCCTAGACTTAATATACAGCTA
>DCUE01000058.1:8779-12065 GCA_002328465.1 Candidatus Dojkabacteria bacterium UBA2222 | reverse complement strand
CGTTAGGAGTGCGTTGCTCTATCCTTTTGAGCTATGGGTGCAATACCTCTGATTATACCACTTCCTTAAGACAAAATTGAGCTCTTTAATAAGGCCAATATAGTATATTCATGGTATAATAGGAGTCGCTATGAACAAAGAATACATACAAATTAGAGGTGCAAAAGNNAGAAGATATGTTGAATCTCTATCTTCATATGCAAGACAGTTTCTTGGCCTAATGCATAAGCCCGATGTAGATTCTATTACTGGACTATCACCTGCAATCTCTATTGACCAAAAAACAACAAGCACAAACCCCAGATCAACGGTGGGTACAATAACCGAAATATATGGATATCTAAGACTTCTTTTCGGACATATTGGACAATCATACTGTCCTGTATGTGGGGAGAAAATTGCTCAACAAAGCATACAACAGATATATACCCAACTTTTGAACAAAACTAAAGGGGAAAATTTCCAAATACTTTCTCCATTAATCAAAAACAGAAAGGGAGAATACAAGGCCCTTCTTTCGAAATTAAGTACAAAGGGATTCTCAAGAGTCATTATTGATGGAGATATATATCATCTAGATGATATTGAAGATCTTAATCTTGATTCAAATGTAAAGCATACTCTTGATTTAATAGTTGATAGGCTAAATTCAAAGATGATTGAAGATGATAAAGAATCTTTCCGAAAAAGGGTAATTGACTCTTTAGAATTAGCCTCAACACTCTCCGATGGAGAAATAAAGATACTGGTTGATAAAAAAGAGTATTTCTTTTCAGAAAAGAATACTTGTTTTAAATGTCAAATATCATACCCTAAGATTACACCAGCATCTTTCTCTTTTAATTCCCCAGAAGGTGCGTGTAATAGATGCTCTGGATTGGGCATTATAAATGAAATTGATATCTCTAAAACATATAACCCTACTCTAACAATCAAAGAAGGAGGTATATTCCCATGGGGTAATAGGACTACAAAAGATTCATGGACAAGCAGAATTTTAGAAAGCGTCTCTAAAGCTCATGATTTTGACCTTCAAACCCCTATTGCACAATATCCTAAAGAGATTTTCGATTTAATATTTTTTGGGAATGGAGCAAAGGATTTCTATAAAATTCAATACACAAATCGTTTCGGTAGAGAGAGAGTATATGATGTACAGTACGAAGGTGTCACTAAAGAATTAGAAAGACTATATCAAGAAACTGACTCAGAATTTAGGAGATTTGAGATTGAGAAATATATGGCTGAAAAGATATGCGAAGATTGTAATGGAAACAGATTAAAACCCTACTCCTTAGCTGTCAAAATTGGTGCTTACAATATAATAGATATGACAAATCTACCTATAGATACATTGAGAAAATATCTAAATACTTTAGAACTAAAAGGTAATAGTAAGGAGATAGCGAAACCCATTATTAAGGAAATTAATAGTAGATTACAGTTTCTAGTTAATGTCGGACTTAACTATATTACACTCTCTAGGAAGGCAAACACCCTATCCGGTGGAGAGTCTCAGAGAATAAGGTTAGCATCTCAAATAGGTACTGGTTTAACAGGAGTTCTCTATGTACTTGATGAGCCCTCTATTGGTTTACATCCCAAAGATATTGACAAATTACTTGTTTCAATTGAGTCTCTAAGAGATACAGGAAACAGTATTGTAATTGTAGAACATGATGAAGAAACTATGAAAAAAGCCGACTGGATAGTAGATATTGGTCCAAGGGCTGGTGAGCATGGAGGAGAAGTGATGGCACAAGGAACTATTGATGATATAAAGAAATCTGACTCGATAACAGCAAAATATCTTTCTGGGGAACTAAAAATTGGTGAAAATATTAGTTTAAATCTAAACCTAAATACTGATAATAAGAAAATATCTCTTAAGAATGTAAGAACAAATAATTTAAAGAACTTAAACCTAGACATACCTCTAAACAGCTTTACTTGTATAACAGGCGTATCTGGAAGTGGTAAATCTTCCTTAATAAATGACACTTTGTACCCTGCCCTTATGAATAGAAAGATGAACGGAAAACAAACAGAGGGTATTTACGATGATATAACTGGATTAGAGAATATTGATAAAGTCATAGGAATAGACCAAAGACCAATAGGAAAAACCCCAAGATCTAATCCCGCAACATATACAGGAATATTTACATATATCAG
This sequence comes from Candidatus Dojkabacteria bacterium UBA2222, assembly GCA_002328465.1. Classification (GTDB taxonomy): domain Bacteria; phylum Patescibacteriota; class Dojkabacteria; order SC72; family SC72; genus UBA2259. The sequence continues at coordinate 9,890 of DCUE01000058.1, read as the reverse complement.
AGACCTATTTGCGTACACACAAGAAGCCCGTGCAAGAGGATACAAGAGTGGAAGATTTAGCTTTAATGTTAAAGGTGGACGATGTGAGAAATGTAAGGGAGATGGAGAAATAAAAGTGGAAATGCAATTCTTACCTGATATGTATATTACTTGTGATGAATGTAATGGTAAAAGATATAACGAAGAGGCGCTAAGTATCGACTATAAGGGTAAAAATATAGCAGATGTTTTGGATATGACTGTTGAACAAGCTTTTCATATATTTAAAGATATCCCATCTCTAAAAAACAAATTAGAAATACTACAAGAAGTAGGATTAGGATACATTAAGCTTGGACAATCAGCCCTAACCCTCTCTGGAGGAGAATCACAAAGAATTAAACTTGCCAAAGAGCTATCCAAACAGACTAGAGGACATACAGTATATATTTTAGACGAACCTACTACAGGCCTTCACTTCTATGATATTGATAAACTACTTACCCTACTTAAGAAATTGGTGTCTAAGGGAAATACGGTTCTGGTAATTGAACATAACTTGGATGTAATAAAATTCGCAGATTGGATTATAGACCTCGGTCCAGGCGGAGGTAACAATGGAGGAAAAATTGTCGCCCAAGGTACAGTCCAAGATCTTATAAAAAATTCCAATAGCTACACAGGTCAGTGGCTAGAAAAGAAACTAACGGAAGAGAAGTAATCTACTTTTAAAGAGTGAAACTTTCACCACAGCCCCATTATAAAAAGATTTGACTCTCTTTTAAATAGTCTAGTGTAAAATATATCAACATCAAAAAACATATACTGGGAAAATATTTTAGAATCTTCTGTTCAAAAAAAATCTAAATACAGTTCACTCATTAGGAACAATTAGTCTCTCTTGATATTTTGAAAATTTCTTACTGTTTCACTAATATGGAATAGCAAAGACCCACTCCTTTGTACTCTCTTTACCACAGTAAATACACTTGCCAGAACCCTCACCAAATAGGCATCTGGTTGTTGCCTTGGTATCATACTTTACTCCATCTTCACACTCCTTACTACCACACCAATAAGCCTTAATAAAACCCTTCTCCCCCTTCAATTGTTTCTTAAATTCCTCATATGA
>DCUE01000058.1:0-8773 GCA_002328465.1 Candidatus Dojkabacteria bacterium UBA2222 | reverse complement strand
TTAATTTCCGTTCCTATACTATTAATACTCAGCTCACTCTTCTCATTGGTATCCCTTCTTACCACTGTAACAATATCTTTCTCTATATCTTTTTCCCCAATTTCTACTCTAACAGGTACTCCTTTCTTCTCCCATTCATTAAATTTATAACCCACAGAAACAAAATCCCTTTCATCAATTTGAACAGATTCTACTACAGAGGAAATTTTACTTTGAGCATCTTTCGCATATTCCAAGACTTTCTCCCTGTTCTCTTCCTTAAATATAGGAATAACAACCACTTTTATAGGGGCTATTATAGGAGGGAGAACTAATCCCAAATCGTCACTATGAGACATTATTACAGCACCCATCATTCTTGTACTTACACCCCAACTTGTTTGCCATGCATAGTCTATCTTCCCTTCGCTATCTGTATACTTAATATTAAAGACCTTTGCGAAATTCTGACCTAAATCGTGAGAGGTTCCAAACTGTAGTGCCTTACCATCCTGCATCAAAGCTTCAACACCGTATGTGTCAACTGCACCAGCAAATTTCTCAGATTCAGATTTCTTACCACCGTATGTTTCAAGAGCTAATACTTCTTTTGCAAACCCTCTATACATCTCTAATGCCTCTATCACTTGCTTTTCCGACTCTTCATGGGTCATATGAACTGTATGCCCCTCTTGCCATAAAAACTCTGTTGTTCTTAAAAAAGGCCTAGTTCTCTTCTCCCATCTCACAATGTTAGCCCACTGATTAATCTTTAAAGGTAAGTCTCTCCAAGAGGTAACCCATCTTGAAAAGGTGTCATACATAATAGTTTCTGAAGTTGGTCTTACAATCAATTCCTCCTCTAATTTTGCTGAAGGATCTACAATCACCCCACTCCCATCTTCTGCCTCTTTAAGTCTGTAATGTGTTACAACAGCACACTCTTTTGCGAAACCCTGCACATGACTAGCCTCTTTAGAAAAAAATGATAGGGGAATAAACAAGGGGAAGTAGGCATTACTAACTCCCATCCCTTTTATCCTTCTATCAAGCTCTTTTTGGATGTTTTCCCATATGGCATAACCGTATGGTTTAATTACCATACAACCTCTTACAGATGAATTTTCTGCTAAATCTGCCCTCTCAATGATATCTAAATACCACTGTGAATAGCTCTGACTCCTTGGTGTTATTCCTTTGTTTGACATGAGTGTATTCTACAATACTTTGATATTAATATACAATTCTTGGATCAAACCCCCAAAAAGAAGCAGCCTTTGCAAGTGCACTATCCGGATGATCTATTATCCATTTTTTAATATCCCCCTTCTCCATCGCAATATCCCTAGCTTGAACAAATGCCTCTACACCAGCCTCTATACCCCATGGATGTCCTAATACTCCACCTCCACCCTGTATAATTATATCTTCTCCTAATTTAGTAATTGAATCCCCCATTGTTCCAGCATGTAAGCCACCAGATGCTGTATGCCATACCCCTTTCATTCCAAACCAATTCTGTCCTAAAGTCATATCACCTTCTGGCGTAATATCCGCTTGTAATGCTTCTTGTATTAATTTTGGTTCATTGTAATTCTCCATTTTTGTTTTTGGAGCACCTCCATGAAGCGAATCTACGCCCAAAAGACGCATGATTTTAGCAATAACGACCATTGACATAGAAAAATCAAATATCTCTCCCTTATCATGCACACCGGGCCCAGATTCCCTATCTAAAAGACCATGCATAGCCCTGTGAGCATGTATAGCTAAACCTGGGTTATGCTTTCTTACAGTCTGAACAGCAGCAAAACCGGTAGTCACGACATCTATCATCAACCATCTTCCTCCATTTTCCTTAATCATATCCGCCCTCTCCAGCATTATATCCATATCTGAATGAGTTGTATTACATAGATATAGCTTTCTTTTCCCGCTCTTTTTCTCTATCTCCCTTTGTACCTCATGTACTAACTTACACCTGTCTTCAAACTTGTTAAAATACAAACTCGTTAGATTCTCATCATCCTTTATTCCTTGAAACTCTCCATTTGCTGCAGTAAAGAGTATTCTTGCTAAATATGCTTGCTCCTTTGCAGTTCTACCAACTTTAGGCTTAGGAACAGTACAAAGTAAAGGCCCTCTTTCAATCTGCATAAACTTTCTTACACCATCAATACCAAATTGTGGCCCTTGAAAACTTTTTACAATACTTTTAGGAAATCTAACATCAATTAATCTAAAAGCCTTAAGCATTTTCATACTATCAATATTCCCTGCAATACCTGCAAAAAGTCCTGCCATATTACCCTCCTCAAAGATCTCTTTCCTATAAGCAATCTTAAAAGTCTTTGTCTTAGGATCTAAATCATATGCAACAGCTTTCAACTTGTCTGCCAACTTGGTACCAGAGTGCTTACCTTCATCTACCTTCGTCCATGTACCAGTAGAGCTCTCTGCAGCACAACTTCCTGCAGCATCTTCAAACTTATCATCATCAATACCATCTGCCAACTCTATATCTAGATATGTAATTAGATAGTCTTCATCAGGATTCTTTGGTTTCCATCCCTTGGGGGCAACATAATCAAATTGAACAGCCATGAGCAGTAAATATTTAATTTAGGTAGTATAATTGTAGGATATGATAGAACAATTTGCAAAGAAATACGGATTACCAAAGTACAGAATTAATCAATTTAATCAAAAGTATTACAAAGAGTACATTTCTTCTTTTGATGAATTAACCACTTGGCCAAAGGATTTAAGAGAAAATCTTAAATTAGAAATCCCCTTCTCGAAATTAATATATCAATCAAGTGATGTATCAAAAGATGGGGGTACAAACAAAGTCCTTTTTAAAACAAAAAGGGGGAACTATGTAGAAAGTGTGCTAATAAGGGAGAAAGAGAGAAATACTGTATGTGTAAGCTGTATGAGTGGGTGCCCTGTTGGATGCATATTTTGCGCTACAGGTCAGATGGGGTTAAATGAGTTACTCGATGAGCAACAGATAGTTGACCAAATCTTGTTTTTTGCAAGAATTTTTAAAAAGAAGAATGAAAAAATATCCAATATTGTATACATGGGTATGGGCGAACCCCTACTCAACTTAAAAAGTGTTCCACGCTCCATTATGACCATTACTGATACAGAGAAACTTGCACTTAGTAAAAGGCGTGTAACATTGTCTACTTCAGGGTATGTTCAAAATTTAAGGACCTTTTTAGGTAAAAAACTGGGTGTAAAACTCGCAATTAGCCTTCATGCACCTAATCAAAAATTAAGAGAGATGTTAATGCCCAAAGTATCTAAAAAGAATAGTATTAAAGAGCTATTTGAAGTCCTCGATAAATACACAGAGGATACTAACAAGAGGGTTACATACGAATATGTTTTACTAAGGGATATTAACGATTCTGTAATCCATGCAAAAGAGTTATCGAAATTACTTAGGAACAGGTTGGCACTAGTAAACCTTATTAACTATAACGAGAATGAGTGCCTACCTTTTAAGAAATCAAAGAAAACAAAACTCTTCCAAAAGATCTTACAAGAAAATGGAATCACATGTACCGTAAGGAAGTCATACGGAGAAGACATCAAAGGAGCCTGCGGACAGCTATCAGTCAGTAGAGACGAATGCTAACACCCTGTGAAAGCCCTTGTTACAAAAAGAAAGACCCCCTAGGAATTAGGGGGTCTACACTTAGACAACTCTTCCGTTATCTATTACAATTACCATCTCTCATACCTTGACCATTACCTTTTCTCTGGCCCTGACCAAGACCTAGCTCTTCCCTTATTGCGTTAGCCTCTTCGGTTTTACCTTCTAATGCCAACTCACGAGCCTCTACAAAAGAATTGAACTCTTCTTGAGAATCAATCTTGTCTAAAACTCCAGGATTTCTACCATCTTCTGTCATAAGAGCAACCCATGCTTTGTAGTCCTTAGATTCGAAAATCTCTTCCATCTGAGCTTCTCTCTCCTCTGTATGGTTTGGACCTACTTGGGTATAATCCCCTCTGTATGCATCTGCTTCTTTAGTAGTAAAAGCAATTACTCCTAAGAGTGCTACTGCTAATGTTCCTAACACTATTAATTTGCTATTCATATTTCTAGTATTAATAAGTTAAATATGTGTAGAGAACAGTAGATATATATCTCTACAAATATATCTACAAAGAGAATAAATTACCTCTCTAATTAGTATTACGAAATTAGAAGTGGTTTTCTTGCATATTTCTTCCTTTACCTTCCCATGGAAGTATTTCAAATGCCTCAAAATTGCCTTCTTCTAGGACATTTCCAACAATCTTTATTTTTTCTCCCCTTATTAGGTTAACAGATCTTCTTACTCTTGCATTTGAAGTCTCTACAATCCACTTCCTCCCCTCTAAATCCATTATCTCAACACTCTCTTCATTTACTAAAACAATCTCCCCCGCAAGATATCCTCCCTCTGGATTACTCCAAACTTTATATCTTGGATCTATACTTTGGCTGTAAGAAGAAATACTCTCGGAGAATACAGTGTTAAGCCTCTCAGAGACACCTAAAATATGTAATATACCACCTAGCAAAAGTATTGCCGTGATATTTATTAAGAAAATCTTTGGTAAAGATAGTGAGTATCCTCTTTCTGTATACCTAAAATTTAAGTATGAAACGATTAAAAAAGCCACTGTAAGAAGTATCCATACCGTAGGTATAGCCAATACTAATACTTGCATAAAGTCATTTACCGAAAGGATAAGGTTGAGAATATCACTTGATTCAAATAGGTATATTGATATTGCAAATCCCAAAGAACCAAAAAGTATATTTAAACCAAAAAGGGTCCAAAGGAAAGAATTCTTTAACACAAAAGACCACTTACCAATTGGCTTGATATTCTCTTTCTCTATCTTTTGTAATATCTCTTTAGATATTTTTCCCATAATTTTGTACTAATATCTTAAATTTTTCTTTTCCCCTATTTATTAATGATGCTACTGTACCACTAGATATATGTAATACATCGGATATCTCATTATAACTCATCTCTTCAAAATATCGCAGTACAAGTACTTCCCTATACTTCGTTTCTAATTTAGAAAGGATATCTCTAACCTCCCTACTCTTTAAATCTTTCAGAAACGCACTTTCGACATCTTCATCTGATGATATTTTATCAAAGATATCTTCTTTCTCAGTATTTGTAACCGTAATCCTCTTCTTCCTCAAGAAAGAAATCGCCTCATTGTGGGCAATCCTGTAAATCCAGCTTGAGAAAGAATACCCCTTATCATACCCATTTATATTCCTATATGCTTTAATAAAAACCTCTTGTAAAATATCTTCTGCATCCTCTTTGGAAATATACAAAACTCTTTGAATATACCTTAGAAGCTTACTTTCATACCTATCGATAATATGCTTATATGCATTTACATTATTTAGAGCCATCTCAACAATTTGAGAATCAGAGATAGAATCTAAATCTTTAATTGTATTTCTCTTTTGGGTATTCATTTCTTGTATATATGCAAATCGGGGTGACTCGACTTGAACGNNTGAACTACACCCCGTTCTTTTCTTTCTTCTTTCTGTACTCTAGATACTGCTTGATTAAGCCAAGTATAACCAATGATGAATCATCTATCCCTCCAAAGATGGGAATTACGTCAGGAATCAAATCAACTGGTAAGAGTATATATATCACTGCAACGAAAAAGATCCAATATTTTTTTATAAACATCTTAAGTCTATTGAGAATTTAATTACATCTTCTCCACTACTTTAATCCCAAGAATATTGAGACCGTGTTTCATTGTATGTGCTGTAGCTTCAACTACCTTTAAAAGAAATTCCCTATTCTCTGAATCAAGTACTCTAACATTTTGATAGAAAGCATTGAATGTTTGCCCTAAATCAAAAAGATATGAGCAAAGAGTGCTAGGAGAATAGTTTACAGCAGAAGATAGCAGAATCCCCCTATATTTGCCAATGACCCTTAAAAGCTCTTTAGTATGAGGGTCTAATACAACCTCGCTAATTTTATTCTCTCTACTACTCGCTTCGGTAAGTATTGAATTACACCTTGCATAAACATACTGGAGATATGGACCTGTATCCCCATCAAATGATGTGGCTTTTTCAAAATCAAAGATTACATCCTTACCAACAGATACTTTAATAAATGAATATTTGATAGCAGCTACCGCTATTGTATCGCTCACCTTAAGGATATCCTCTTCACTCCATTTCTCATTGGATCTCATCATCTCCTCTACCCTTTTTTGGGTTTCATCAAGTAACCATTCTCCTTCAATAATCTTACCTTTCCTACTAGACATCTTTTCAGCTCCTGGAAGCTTAACCATACCGTGAGAAAAGTGCAAAGACTTACTAGCAATCTCNNTTAGCCGTGATGACTACTGATTCGTCAAAGGAGAAATCTCCAAACTTTTTAAATGCCAAAGCAATCTCTTTTGCCTCGTATGTTGGAAGCCCCTCGCTATTAATGAACACCCTTGTATGTAACCCCTTCTTCTCATCCCCTTCATAAATTACAGATCCTTCACTCTCTTTAAAAATATTCTTACCTTTACCACCAATGTTCTCTCCAACAATATTCAAACCACTTTCTCCCATTTCACTTTCAAAGTAATATTTATCGAACTTTGTACCAGTTCTCTCATATATCCTTTCAAAATATTCTAAACACCACTCCCTACTCTTAAAATATATATCTTTAATATTCTTTTCCTCAAATCTAGTAAAGAATTCCTTTTTAGGCAAAGAGGTAATATATAGAGAGAATATGTAGTAATTGAAATCTTTAACCTCGTTAATTACACTCTCGTCTTTCTGATCATCGTACATATTAAAACCTAACATATATGCATCACCTAAATACCTTACCCTGTCGACTAAAGATTTACCCTCTAAATCACCAAACGTTATACCATCATCATCTAACATCTTAAGTAAACCCCAAATTGTTTTTGCAACATGTAAACCCACATCACCCTGGTAGTTTGCCCTTATCACTGAGGCCCCTAAAGCCTCTACAAGCCTTGCGAATGACTCTCCAACCATATTGGTATATAGATGACCAATATGAAATGTTTTAAAAGGATTAGGGTCCGTGTACTCAATTATATATTTCTTTCCCTCCCTAATATTTAACTTAAAGTACTCTTCTTTCTTAAGATTAATATCATCTAACATTGCTAACAGGTACTTCTCTGAGAGGAAAAAATTTATAAACCCTGGTTTCACTACTTCAATCTTCTCTATATCTTCATCTTTAGGGAATTTCTCTACTATTCTATTTGCAATATCCATTGGATTTGATTTCAGCTCTTTAGAAATCTGCATCGCTATATTCGATGTTAAATCACCATGGACAGTGTCTTCTGGTTCTTGAACAATTACAGATTCAGCTGTAATACCAAGCTCTTTAGCTACCTCTTGAAGTCTCTTTGATATCTTTTCTTTAACTTCTATCATATATGTACAAGTATACCTTAAATTGCACTCGGAAGGAGTCGAACCCTCAACCCTCGGTTCCGAAGACCGATGCTCTATCCAATTGAGCTACGAGTGCACATGTACTTGGACAGAATCGAACTGTCAACCTTTGGTTCCGCAAACCAATGCTCTATCCAATTGAGCTACAAGTACATATTATACCTTAATTTTATCACAATTCCCCTACTTAATCTGTATATTGCCCTCTTTAGAGGTTATTAAATATTGCACATCTAAATCTGAGAATCTCTTTAATGTTTCACCACTTGGATGCCCAAAAGAGTTGTCTTTAGAGAGGGAACATATGGCCAAAGATGGAGAGACTGCTTTTAAGAATGTTTCACTACTCGAAGAATTGGAACAGTGATGACCTGCCTTGATGACATCATACTCTTTTGTGAACACCCCCTCCTGTACAAGCACCTCTTCCACTTCAGATTCGATATCTCCCATTAGTAAAAATTCTTTCTCTAAGAATTCAAACCCTAAAATTAAGGAATCATTATTTAAATCTGAATTAAACTGCTTAATACATGTCTCTCCCTCACTATTCAATACTGGCCATATGATATTTATATCAAAAGTGTCCAGACTTATAGTGTCACCCCTCCCTACTTTCTTTAAGTTGGTCGTCTCCTGTAGTAGGGTCTCATAGTTTTCATTTTCATAGCAAACAGGATAGTAAAAAATCTCACCTACTTCGTACCTCTCGAGTACCTTTAATAGGCCTACTAAATGATCGTTATGAGGATGAGTAAGTACAATGTATTCAATCTCTCTATCATACATAGGAACATACTTTTGTAGTTGATATAGCACGGAATCATCTGGCCCACCATCTATTAATACTTGAGTACTACCCTCTTGAATCAGTATTGCATCACCCTGTCCAACATCCAAGAAAACAACAGTATTCTCATGTTTAACAGTAAGGAGATATATAATACCTAATATTACCCACACTATATTTTCAATCATTTTGCTACCCATATTTTTTAGCCTGAAGTATATAGTAGTTATTTGATGATACAGGATATNNTTAAATATATTTAACTGAATATATGGTATTAGATATAGAATCTTTAATGGTAAGAATATATTTAAAAAAGTTACTCCCAATCCCCAAAATATAGAGCTACCTACTATCGGTAATATTATTACATTTGATATTAGTGATATTACAGATACTTTTCCAAAGAATATTACTGAAATTGGGAATGTAAACAAGATACAGGTAAAAGTAGGTAAAATACTCTCTTTGAAAAACTTAGATCT
>DCUE01000033.1 GCA_002328465.1 Candidatus Dojkabacteria bacterium UBA2222 | reverse complement strand
GTATCATATTTAAAAAGATCGTTACAAAGATACCAGATTTCATATCCTCTACTCTTGTAATCATCTAATATGTTTATAGAAGATTTAGAAAGAGCTACTAACGAGAAATATGGTAAAGCTCTAATTCCAATATCTATTACATTCTCTTCAAGAAAAACATTGGGTACTACTTCAAGTATTAACATGTTTTCATTCATCTCATTACCAATGACTTTCTCTTGAGTATTTGAAAAGAGCTTTACACTTTCTTTACTCTCTACTCTTTTCCTACTATTAGGCTCTAATACCTCTATCTCTTCAATTTCATTTCCTAACAAAGTAATCCTAAATACATATTTTGAACTGAAAGGCCATATTAAGATATTCTCTCCAAGTACCGAAATCTCTCCGACATTCCATACTCTCTCAACATTTATATATCCAAGAGAAATTAAGCTAGAGATGTTCCATTTGTCTCCAACTTTAAACTCCTTAAATTCAATCTCTATGTCTCTTTTGGGGACTAAACATATCCCTTTGTCCATCTTTTTCCCTAATATCTCTGCAACATACTCTTCATACCCACTTCCAACAGTAATTGTTGAATACTTATCTAATTTAGGAATATCAAATATTTTTAAAAAGTCCTTTGTAAAATTTTTCATTGTAACAAGCCAATTTTAACAAGTAAGTGTATAATTAGAAAGGTTAATTGTTAAAATATTCAAAATGTTTCTAGCACACGGACCAATATCATATATTCTTAATGAACATATTCAGAAGAAGAAAATTGCAAAACTGAATAAACAGGAACACCTCTTAGTAATGATTCTAAGTCTGATATTTGGAATACTCCCGGATATTGACTTAGCTATTTTAAGTATGACCAATATACCCCCATTCCAACACCATTTAATATTTACACACAGTATTCTTTTCTATCTTTCCCTCTGGATACTTTTAAATATCCTCCTATATGGAATTAAAAGTGTACTAAACAAAGAAAGTAGAAAGGCATTCAATGATAGATTGATATCTGTAATACAGTGGTCTTTTCTCATAGGTACACTCTCTCACCTATTCGCAGATGTTCTCTTCTCATATTCAAGAATCTTCTTTCCATTAGAACAACAGATAACGATATTGGGTAATCTATTAAAGAGTAATTACTTTACTGGCTACTTACTTACCCCCTCATTTGCAACAGAAATCTTAGCCGTATTCATATTTTTACTTTTGATATTCAAGAAATATATTAAAGAGGTTAAGATAGTAAAATACTTCATTTACCTGCTTATATCCCTAAGTTCAATATATCTTCTCTTTGCTGTATATATGAACCTTCATACATACAACAAGGCGTATCATTTCCAAAACAATGTATATATCAGGGATGCTGATTTTGATGGTGTAGAAGATTCTTACGATTCTGATACTAACAATAATATAATCAAGAATATATTTGAAGCAGATAGGTCCGAATTGGTTAATTTCGTAAAAGAAATCTCAACTGAAAAATACCTAGTAACAAATTCCAATGACAGCTTTGGAAAGATTAAATATGACTTTGGAGCATTTAACTCCTATAGATTGATATCACAAGCATATTTTGAACAGAATCTACCAATTGAACCTGTATTAATTGAATATGCAAAGGAAACATACACAATACAAAGCTATGATATGAATATCTCCTATCCAAAATTGCTTTATGAATTTCTTCAAAAGAATGGGACTTTTAAAGATTTCGAAATAGGGATTGATGCAGGAAGAATTTTCTTTGTAACAAAAGATCCTGACGTAGTGAATATGGGAATAGTCTTAGATGGAGATTCGTTCGGAATAGTTCTACCAAATGATACAAGATTAGTTACTCACTCTCTAAAGGAAATCTTAGAAATATATCCAGAGGCTTCAATTAAAGTTTCAGATCTGCGCTTTGTATCAAATCGATAAGGCTTCTCTCTATACAACCTTTTAAAACAACAAGCTCCTTTTTTGAATATGGAATTAATACATACTCCTCACCAGGAATAACTCTTTCCTTTCTATTCTCTATTCCAATTCTTACTCTTAGAAAGTCTTTATCTGGAAGAACCCCCTCTACACTTAATATTCCCCTATGCCCTTTTGGAGATTTCCCCTTATGGATTTTACAAGTATCTAAAGGTATATCTAAATCATCGTGAGCAAGAATATATTTATCTGCCTTATGTTTCTTAAGAAGTAACCTAACTGCACTTCCAGAGTTATTCATATATGTTAAGGGCTTTTGTAATATACCAATTAACTCTCCTCCCTTTTTTATTTTACATAGCTCAGACAGAAACAGTTTCCTCTCATCTTCCCACTCTGATATCTGTAAATTACTATTCTGAACAAGATACTCTCTAAACTTATCAACAAACATAAATCCTGCATTATGAGGAGTGTTTACATACTCTTTACCGAAATTACCTAAACCAGTTATGATGAACATATCTTTTTGTATTTCAAAAGTAATTCTTCTTGAAGTTTAAACATTTCCTCATTTGGATTATCATTTAAACTTTCCTTATGATTATGTCCTAGTATATGAAGTGTACCATGTATTATCAACCTCAGTAACTCCTCCTCAAACTCATTACCCTTAAAAGATTCATATACAAATTCTGGAGATATATATATTTCTCCATCTTTACCATCGTCAGAAATTTGGAAAGAAAGTACATCGGTAGGAGCATCTATCTCCCTATACTTCATATTTAATTCTTGAATATACGAGGATGTAACAAATACTATATTTATATTATCTAAATCTGTTTCCTGGAATATCTTCTTATAGCCATTTAATATATCATCAAAGGAAATATCAAAAGTAGGTTCTATACCTTGTACTAACTCCTTGTTAAAAATATCTAATTGCATATTTCGTATTAAGAGAGTAATTTCTGAACAATACCCTTTACGGTATTACCATCTGCTTTCCCACCCAACTCTTTCATTACCAAACCCATTACTAAACCCATATTTTGCACACTCTGAACATCTGTCTTCGCAAGAACCTGTTTTACTACTTTAGTGATATCCTCTTCACTCATCAAAGCTGGAAGATATTTTTCAATAATGTTTAACTGCTCCGTCTCTCTTGCAACCAACTCCTCTCTATTCATTTTTGTGAACTCAGTGATAGAATCTTTTACCTTCTTCTCTTGTTTTCTAATAACCTTGATAACCTCTTCATCAGAGAGTTCCTTCCCCAAAGATATTTCCTCATTTTTTATATCTGCCAAAACTAACTTAAGGATATCAGCGTGTACTGTATTACCACTCTTAGATGCTTCGAACATATCTTTACGTATGTTTTGAGTAAGTGACATATATATGGGAATATCAAAATTTACTTTGCTCTTCGTGCAGCAGATCTTCTTCTTCTCTTCATCTTTGCCCACTCTCTTCTCTTCTGGATATCTTGTGCAGAGGGAAGTACTCTATATGCTTTCTCTCTGTATGTCTCAAGAATCTTCTCCCTCATTACCTCTCTATGAAGTCTTTTAAGGGCACTATCTATATTTTCGTTGGCGTGAACTATGACAGCCATTGGAACCTCCTTTAAATTAAAACTTTGGAATTATATCACACTATTTTACCTATTAGCTACCTTTTTCTCAAATCTAACCCTATATTTGTAGCTCTCCCCTTTTGACTTAACAATGAATACCTTGTTAGGAATGTTGTATACCATTGCACCAAGGATCAGTAACATGAATCCAGTTGCAATTCTTCCCAATGTACTATCAAAGAGACCCGTCTCTGGTATCTCTTTATATTCACAATCTGCAGTAATATTGGCATTGGCTTGTATTTCTGTACTTCCAACGGGAGTTACAGTTACTGTATTAGCATATTCTCCAAAATTATCTCTCTCTACAACCACTCTATATGTATATACCTTCGATGCTCCAGCTGCGATTGATTCATATGGAGAAGCAAATGTCCAAGTTATTTTTCCGTTATCATATACCCCTGGAGATGTAATATTGGTCGGTACTATACCAGCTGCTAATACCTTCAAATCTAAAACATCCTCTATTTTAGATATTGTTCCAGCTGCAGTTCCTGTATTCTCAACAGTAATAGTGTATGTTAGCTGAGATTTAGGATTTGCTGTTTTCTCATCTATACAAAGCTCTACAACAGCTTTAGAAATATCCCAATCAGGGTTTGTTTCTTCTGGTTGTACTGTGAAGCTTGTAGTTAATGCACAGTTCGCACTCTTGTTTCCCAACTTATCCTCCCAGGCTAATGAAAGCGTGTATGTACCAGGTTCTAGCCTATCTGTAGAACTACTTAATGTACCTCCAAAGGTTGTCGATGTTGCATCTGTACTTGAGATTGTATATGTTACAGCCTCTCCAGTTGTACAAGAGCTTACTATTCCAGTACAGAGTTTTGCAGTAATACTTGTATTCTTTATTCCGTCAGTATCTGTTCCTTTTGCACTAAACGTAATATCAGCATCAAATTTAATATTACCCGTTGGTTTTGTAATCCATGAGCCACTATCACATGAATTTGCTACAACATCTTTATCACATGTTTTTTCAACGTAATACAGATTATCACACCCAGCACATCTAGCACTACACTTTGCTGTCACTTTGTCTGACCCACAATTTCCGCCAGAGCACTCTGAATAACCTGAAGGACATTTCGGTTCGCATTGGGGAGAGGAATCATTACACCTATTATTCGTATCTTGACACTTACATTTTCCCCCCTCAGTAATATCACAAAAGTTAACCGACGGCCAAACACAATACAAACTACAATCAGAACCTTCATCACATTCAGAAACTGAACACTGTCGAATGAAGGATCCATCCGAATCCTTCTTACACACATTCGCTGTAAATGTACACTCGCAAGGAATACAACCAGCAGAATAATTTGGGACGAGGGAAGGATATTGTGATGTATAACCTGAAGGACAACAGCTACAAGAATCTTGTCCAGCTTCACTATCTGTTGGTGCTACAGTATCATCCTGGTTAACTCTCCATATTAGAAAACCTAAAGCTGCTGAAAGTATAACAATACTAACTGCAAATATAATCTTACTATTTTTTGTTAATTTCAGAGCCATACAAGGCAGTAAATAAAATTTTTCTTATTAAAAGATATACTATTTAAACAAACTCTTCAACTGTTCAATATTAGCTATATCCTTAATCATAACTAATATTATCAAAACTATTAAGAAGATAAAACTAAGGTTTATTATAATAGACTCTATCTTCTGATTTAAGTCTTTTCTAATAATAGACTCAATCAGAAGTATTAAGAATCTACCACCATCTAATGCAGGAATAGGAAGAAGGTTTATTATCGCTAAAGAAAGAGATAAGTCTGCAAGAATACCCAAGAATGTTATTATTCCTAATGTCTTAAAGTAATCAATAATGAAATATATACCTATTGGACCACTAACAGTATTAGAAAGCTCCGAGTAATCACCCGTCTCTCTTGCACTGGATATTATTGAAGAAAGTGCTTTCCCAGAAAGTTTAACTATATTCACTGAATGACTAATACCCGCAAGGGCCTTATTACCAGAGTAATCTATAAATACTTCATAGTTGTATCCAGTAAACACCCCTATTTTCCCCTCATCGCTAACTAACACTTGGAAGAAATTACACTCCTCTTCCATATTACAAGCATACATTTCTATCTCCTCTGATTTATACTTACCCAACATACTGGTAAGGGAAGCATAATCATCTATATCCTCGCCATTAATTGAAAGAATATACCCCTTCTCATACATTCCTGAATCTAGTGCCCCACCCTTCTCTGCAAGTTCATACGGTATATCCGAAACCCTATTTCTTGTAATTTGAGCCCCAACTGGTTTGAAATCTTCGTATGTATTCCCTATCTCCATTTTCCATCCATTACTTGAAAGATATATTGTGTAAAGAATAATTGCGAGAAGAATATTCATTGTTACGCCAGCTAACATAACAAACATCTGAGCTAACTTGCTCTTATTTTTTAAGTTCCCCTTCTCCTTCCTATCCTCTTTCTCTTTTGTTGGGTCTCCATCTCCTAAGATCTTTACATAACCACCTAATGGAAGAATACGAATACTATATAGAGTCCCTTTATATTTCTTTGAGAGTATCTTTGGTCCAAATCCAATTGAAAATTCAAAAACCTTTGCCTTAACAAGCTTTGCAGCAACAAAATGACCTAACTCATGTACAAAAGTAAGTACACTAATTACAACAATAAATAACAAGATATTTATAACAATAGACATATTGGTATCTATTAAGATTAAACTATTTAAAAAGTCAGTAACTCACTCTCTTTCTTCTCTTTCATCTCTTCTATTTTACCATTACTCTCTTTCACAAGTTTCTCTGCTTCCTCTCGTATTCTATCAGCCTGGTCCTCAGAAAAACCACCCTTCTGTTGCTCATCAATATCTTGCATAAACTTCTGTCTAACTTGTCTAACAGCTATTCTTGCATCCTCTACTCTCTCTTTCATAACTTTTACATACTCCTTTCTTCTCTCCTCCGTTAGATCAGGAATAGATACTCTAACATGGTCTCCCTCTGTTATTGGATTAAAACCCATATTAGCAGAAGATATCCCCTTTGAAATACTTTCCATAATACTTTTATCCCATGGGATTACAATAAGAGATCTTGTATCGGAAACGTTAATAGTTGCGTAGTTTTTTAATGGTGCTTGTGTCCCATATGCACTCACTAATATATCTTGAATTAACTCTGGAGTTGCCCTACCCGTTCTGATCTGGGAGAGGTCTTCTGAAAGACTATCTAGACACTTGTCCAAATCATTTTTAAAAATATCAATATCCATAGACTTTAAACGATAAAGTTATATACATATGATATTCTAAAACGGTATGAATCTCAATATCACAGATTCAAAAAGATTACTTTCTTTTTAACCCTAATCGCTTAAACATATCCCCATTGTCATCCTTGACTGTATGTAGATTATGTTCGTGTTCTTTCTTAAAGAGTGGAATAGTAAATGAGAATGTACTTCCCTTCCCTAGTTTACTTTTTACTTCAACTTCTCCCCCATGTGCTTTAATTAGTCCAAAAGTAACAAACAACCCTAGACCTGTTCCTCCTGGTCTAACTAAGGGCATACTGTTGTCTTTTCCACTAATATATTGATTTGATCTATAGAATTTCTTTCCAATGTGCTTAATCTCCTGAGGAGGGATTCCTATTCCAGTATCTACAATCTCTATTTTCATATACTTCTCATTAGGAATAACATTTATATCTATTCCTCCCTCATTTGTATACTTAACTGCATTTCCTAGTAAATTATCTACTACCTCTTGTATCCTCACCCTATCCGCAAAAACCTGAGGTAATACTTTCTCCTCATCGCTCTGATTGAATTTTATATACAAACCCTTCTCCTTAACATCAACTTCATGCCCTAATATTCCATCTTGAATAACATCAGAGATATTTACCCCCTCTTTATTCAGAACTAATTTCCCATCATCTAATTTTGTAGCACTAAGTAAAACATTAATTAGAGCTATCTCTCTATCAATATTTTCCTCTATTATATCCATATACTCTTTTGACTTTTTACTCCACTTTCTACCTTTGTATAAGCCTTCTTTCTCAAAATAGTTATTTAAAATTTCTTGGTAATTCCTGATAATTGTCATTGGGGTTCTCAATTCATGCCCCATGATATCAATCATGTCATGTTCTTTCCTCCTCGCTTCATTTAATTGAGTTACTTTCTCCTTTAAATCCTTTGTCTGTTCAGCTACCTTTATTTTTAATACGGAGTTGAAACTCTCGACCTCTTTATAAAGAATTGCTCTACCCATAGCAACACTTGCATTGGCTATAATATCTTCCAAAAAGTTCATATCTTCTACTGAGAAAGGATCTGAATTTTTTTTCTTCCCCACAACTATTATTCCATTTAATTGTACTTTCCTGTTCAATGGAAAAATAGCAGAGATTCCCTCATCCTCCATACATTTAATAACTCTCTCCAATCTTTTCTTAGGATCTTTCAAATTTTTTGCCTGAATTTTCTTTGCCTCTTCCAAAACCAAAATAGGATCTTCCCCTATATCTTTCCAATACTGTATAACCTGAAGGAGATCTCGAACACCTTCTAATTTGAAGTTTAATAATCGTTTATATATAACCTTACTACTATCTTTTTCAAAAAGAATAATCCCAACTTTTTCTAAATTTAAATACTTTCGGACTGTATTTATCACATATACAGCAATTTTATCCATATCAAGTTGGGTACTTGTTGCTCTTAAAAATTTACTTAGTATTTCTGTAGGATGAATATTCGTATATACAACTCTCTCTTCAATCAATTTCTGTATATAACTGGAGAACTTCAAGTATCCCCATGCATATATAGGAGCAATAGCAAATGTCGCTAAGATAGTATTTGTTTCAAATACCCCACCAAACACCTTTGTTGCCAAGAAAGCCAAAAGGAAGAAACTCACTAAACTGAAAATAGAAACTACAGAGAAGAAAATTATTCTTCCAAGTAAGAACCTAATACCTAAGAATCTATGTCTAACAATTGATGTAAATGTAAAACCAACAAAGATTATTAAAAATACTGGTCCATAGTTTGAGAGGGAAAATATTTTGAAAACAACTGGAAGAATTAAATTTGTAGCTCCTGCACCTAATGCCGTTAGTACAATTCCAAGTAGTAAGTACTGTAATTGCACCTTCTCCAATCCAACTGCTTTCTTATACTTCTTAATTAGAAGGTATATAAAGAGGAAGAAGAAAAAGATGAAATGTAATACATAAATTGAAACCCCTAATCCAAATACTATGCTTGAGTAACCACTCTCAATTGAAATACTTTCAACAACATAGGGTGTTAAATCAATTATTAATACTACTAAAGTAAATATGCCAGATAATATGTAGTAGATCTTTTTAAAGAGCTTATTAGAATTGGGATATACAGAAGCAAAAAGAAAAAGAATCCAAGAAAGTAATGTTGTTGAAAAGAATATTAATCTATTCGAAATTAATGCAATCCAGTATATAGAGATTGTATTTGAAAGATAGTTTGAGAAGATCCAAATAATTACAGAAAGAATAAATAGAAGAAAATATCTATTTGTTTTTGATTTTGAATCCGACCTTAAGGAGGATACCCCAAAGAAAAGTAAGGCTATACTTAATAGTATGAGAAAATACAACTGCATATACATCTACCTCAAGTTAATATACTCTATATTCCAGTATACCACTCAAAGCCAGGAACTGCCTCCCCTTTTAAAAATTTTGCAGTATCTTTACTTGAGGCTTTCTGCTCTGCATTATTTAATGATTCTTC
Source organism: Candidatus Dojkabacteria bacterium UBA2222 (assembly GCA_002328465.1). Lineage (GTDB taxonomy): Bacteria > Patescibacteriota > Dojkabacteria > SC72 > SC72 > UBA2259. Next base: position 9,408 of record DCUE01000033.1, on the reverse strand, counting down.
AATATTAATTAATATTGGAGTTGACTCAGAACCAAGGTAACAGACTGATGGCCCTATCTTAGGTAAACCGAAATTAAAATATATACCATTTAGAAGTCTAATAACAAGATTATCAGTTGTAGCGACCCATTCCTCTATACCATTAGCCCTACTGTATTGTGCTGCAGCTCTCAATAAAGCGACAGATACAGTACCAGGAGCACTTTTTAATTTCGCAAATTGTGATAACTCTGCTGGAATATGCTTAACTGCCTTTTTCCATTCCTTTTCTATTTTAATTTTTCTATCTGTCAAAGTTGGTAATTTAAATGTAGGTACTTCAGAAGTAGGATTACTCATAATTAATCTTACAGAACCAACATATCCTTGGTTAGTTATTCCTACAAATTGAACAGATTGCCAATGATATTTATCAATGTACAATGGATCTTCGTTCATGAACGATATTAACAATCCTTCCTTCATAAAATCTTCCAATTTCTCAGGATCAAGATGCTCCTCAAGTAAAGAGAACCCACCCTCTCCAACTACATCTCTTGCGTCCAAATCCATTTTAACAAATGGGATTCCTTGTAAATATCCTTGGAACATATATCTATCAGTAACAACTTGCATCCTCCCAATTTTCTCCTCTGGAGAAGATGCTATACCAACAATTACTTCACCATCTCTTAAATCTTTTTCAAAAACATTTATATCTGTTAAATCCATCTCAAATCTATTTTACTTTAGTTAGAACTTCTTTTACAGTCAATCCCCTTTCCTTAATTGTTGCTAAGGTTCTTAAGAGTAAGGGCATTCTACTTAACAAATTAGGATTACTCCTCCTCACTAAACTTGGAACATCTACCATGATTACATCTTTGATATCTTCCCCATTAACAATTCTTCGCATAGCTTCCACTGTTAAGGCACTAAGAACTGTGGAAGTTGTACCCAGTTGATATGTACGAGTATCTTTCGGATCTCTCTTAATTAACTCCTCTAACTGCTCTACGGGAACCTTCAATGGGTTAATTGGACCTGTAAATGCATCATATATGTAACTTAGGAAATCTGCTTCTGAAATACTTCCATCCCTATATGCATCTCGAACTCCTTCAAATTCTGAAATCTTTTCTGCAGTCAATTCCCCCTTAAGAGGCTTCATTTCTTTTTTATCATATCTATATACAGCAACCATAGCGGTACCTGCTAAATCATAACCAACTAATACTGGTTTCCTTAACTCACTTGCACACCTATGAAGTTCATATATTATATCCAATGCCCTTATATCAACGGCATCAATTACTATATCTGCATCTTTTACATACTCCCAAGCATTTTCCATAGTCATCCCAACAGATACGCTCTCTACTGTATCAGAAAGAAAAGGATTAATTTCTAGTATATTCTGTACTGTCATATCAGACTTACTTCTACCAACCTGTTCAACCCTGTACTGTTGTCTTGAGAGATTATTAACTTCTACAACATCTGGATCCATGACAGTGATTCTCTCTGCCCCTGATCTAGCAGACATCATCGCTATTGGATTACCAACACTCCCAACACCAGCAATTAGGATGCCTGTATTTCTAAACTTCTCTTGAACTTCTGGATCTATGAATTTACTAGATGAAATTGTAAGTTGCTTATAGAACTCCTCTCGAGTCATGGAAATCCCACTAGGAAATTCTTGTTCTAAATGACCTTGTTCTTTAAAACCCTCTCTTTCGTCCATTGTGTTTTATATAGATATTAAGTATATAAACACAATTTTACCATAATAAGGCACAATTTAACAACCTATAGTAAGGAAATCCCTCTTATTTACCGAATTCCCATATTAAGAATCTCCTAACCTCAAGAGGCTCCCCTAGTTTAGAGATGTTCTCATCTAGAAGGTTTCTCATCGTTTTAGATTCATCCTTAAACCATTTCTGTTCTAACAAACATTTCTCTTGAAAGAACTTCTGTAACTTCCCCTCAACTATTTTCTCTGCCATTTCTACTGGTTTACCTTCTCCTTCAATCTCTTTTAAGAAAATGACTTTTACTTCATCTAACTTCTCTTGGGGAATACTTTCTTTAGAGATATATACAGGCTTCATTGCAGCAATTTGTAATGCTAATTCGTGTACGAAAGCTCTAAAATCTTCGTTCCTTGCAACAAAATCTGTCTTACATGTTACCTCTATCATAGATACTAATTTCTGTTCTTTACCGTGTACATATGTTTCAATGATTCCCTCCCCAACTGAGACACACTCACTCTCTATTGGTTCATCCCAACCTCTTTCCTTAATCAGGGCAACAGCCTTCTCAAAATCTTTTTCACTTTCCTCAAAAGCTAATTTGCAATGACCTATCTTTGCACCAGTAAGATTGTGTAATCTGTTAATAACATCACTCCTGCTATTAATATATTCAATCGCTTTTTGCATATCTCCATCTGCCTTTGTTAAGGCCTCTTTACAAAGACCCATACCTGCAGATGTCTTTGCCCTAAGTAGTTTTATATCTTCGATGGATATACCCATGACAGTATTTTATTACAAAATTATTTAATAGCTTTCAAAATATCTTCTACCGCTTTCTCTCCAACACCCTTAATACTTAACAAATCCTCCTTACTCTTTCCAGCCAAATCGTCTACTGTGCTTAATCCCTGCTCCTTCAATGCCTTCTCTATTCTAGCAGAAAGACCTAAATCCTCAATCTTTTTGGAATTAGTCTCTGCTTTTACTGCTTCTGCTGCTGCATACTCCTCTTCAAGGTTCTTCTCTTTTTTAAGTACTCGAACAATACCTGTAGTTGCAACAGTAACTTTCCCTTCTCTCATAGCTTTCATTCTCAATCTTTCATCCTCTTCCATTTTCTCCTGTCTCTCTCTTTCTTGTGTAGATCTCATCTTCATACTCTCAAGATTTGCCTCATGATTCTTTCTTAAAGCTGCTAGTGCTTGAGATCTCTTCCCCTGTTTAATTACCTCTCCAAAGAGATTTACAAAAAGGTTAATACTTTTAATAGAATCATCATTTGCTGGAATTGGGTAATCTACTAAATCTGGATCACAGTTTGTATCTATTAATGCAACAACCTCAACCCCTGCTATTCTTGCCTCATTTATTGCATTCTTCTCAACCATGCTATCAATTACTATCAAGAATCTTGGAAGTTCATCCATAAATTTAAGACCTTGATATACTTTGTTTAATCTATTAACATCTTTTTCCATTAAAAGAATCTCTTTCTTTACTAATCCCTCACCACCAGATGCCAATTTCTCTTCCATTTTGACTAATGTTTGAATACTTCCTTTGATTGCATCAAAGTTTGTGAAGAGACCACCGGGCCACCTTTTTGTTACATAGAATGCACCTACTTCATTTGCCATTTTCTCAATTATTCCGGCTGCTTGACCTTTAGTTCCAACGATTAAAACATTTTCCTTGTCTATGACTTGTCCAAGTTGATCAAGTGCAGAAACAAGTAGTTTTCTACCTTTAACAATATCAATGATATGAATACCATTTCTTACTTCGAATATATATTTCTTCATCTTAGGATTCCAAGCACTATTTTTGTGACCAAAGTGTGCACCTGCTTGAAGAAATGTTAATAACTCAGGAATCTCTGTTTTATAGCTCTTTTTTACTGTCTCTGCTTTAGGAGTTTCGACCTTTTTTGAGACCTCTTTTGTTTTTTCCATAATGTTTTCCTTTTTTCACCTATCTCTATGGGTAGAAATTACTTCTATCCAGGAAATACTTAGAGATATGCGAGATATATATTAAATACGGCTTTGATTATATATCCCCTTAAATCATTTATCAACCCCTATCTCTACACTTTTCCAATTATTCTTACCAATTACGATATGATCTAATAGCTGAATACCAACCAATTCCAGACTGCTATGAATTGTCCTTGTTAAAAGGATATCTTCTTGACTTGGAGTACTATCTCCAGATGGATGGTTGTGTGCAAGTATTACAAATGCAGAGTTATTAATAATGGAGGTATACAAAACCTCACGGGGAGAGAGAGATGCACAATTTAAAGAACCAAGTGCAATACTTTCCCTACATATATACTCGAATCTGGAATTAAGACATATTAAATCTACCCTCTCTCTCTTTAAATCTCTCATATCCTTGAAGATATTGTATGCACTATTCGAATCTGTAATTCTAATTATCTCTTCATCATATATTCCATACACCCTCCTTCCTAGCTCTATACCTGCAACTATTCTCATTGCTAATACCTCTCCTACACCCTCAATACCTATTAACTCTTTAATACCAAGATGTCTGCTATCCTTAACACATTCTTTAACAACACCCATAACTGACTGGGCTATCTGTTTGAAACCCCTACCCTTAATACCACTTCCAACTAAAATTTGAATAAGTTCGATATCTGATAAAACGGATATACCCCTCTTAAGGAATTTCTCTCTTGGTAACATTCGAAAATATTAGAGGAAACATATTAAGAAATCCTGAACTACTCCTTCTTGACTTCTTTCTTAATATATTTGCACTCTGGATAGCCACTACAACCTTTGAACATCTTCCCCCATTTACTTCTTCTTTCAACCAATGGCTTACCACACTCCGGACAGTTTTCATTTAGTAACAACGAAACTGTTCCCTTACACTCTGGATACTTCTCACATGCCCAGAATTTCCCGTATTTACTATTCTTAAGCAACATTTTAGAACCACACTTAGGACACTCTTCAACCTTTAGATATTTCTCAAAATCCAAATTATCATCCTTTCCATCTAAGTCATTCATACCCTTACACTCTGGGAATCTTGAACAGCTCAAGAATTTACCATATCTACCCAATCTTATTACCATTGAAGATTCACACTCTGGACATTTCTCATCTGAATCTCCAAGTATTACAACATCATCTTTGTTAACACCCTCTCTTGCCTTCTCTATATCCTTAATTAATGGCTTATACTGTCCATCCAAGAAAGGAATATACTCAACTTTACCCATTGCTATATCATCTAATTTGTCCTCTACATTGGCTGTATATTTATAATCTACCAAATCCCCGAAATTCTTCTTAAGGAAATGGGTTACTACTCTACCGATGTCAGTGGGAAGTAAAAATTTCCCATCTTTAGTAACATACTCTCTAGCTTGTATTGTAGAAATGATTGTCGCATATGTAGATGGTCTCCCTATTCCTAGAGATTCTAATTTTTTTACAAGAGATGCTTCAGTATATCTTGCAGGAGGTTGAGTAAATTTCTGCTCCGTGACAAATTCCTCCTTTTCAAATGTATCATCTTTTTTAACATTTGAGATCTCTTGTAATATTTCACTCTCCTCTTTACTGTTTCCATAGAGCGCTCTAAAGCCGTCAAACAAGATTTTCTGAGCACCTACCGAAAATGTATAAAGATTTTTTAGTCTATCTACAGGTTCAAAATATATACTTAAATTCTCTACCCTCTTCTCTTTCATCTGAGAAGAAACTGCTCTCTTCCAGATAAGGGAATACAGCCTACTTTCATCGTTTCCAAGCTTGCCCTTGATTCCATTTAAGTCTAATGAGAAGTCAGTAGGTCTTATTGCCTCGTGTGCTTCCTGGGCATTCTTACTTCTATTTTTGAAAAATCTTGGAGATTCGGGAAGATACTCAGTACCATATTTAGAAAGAATTACCTTTCTAATTTCATCAACTGCTTTTTGACCTAAATACACAGAGTCTGTTCTCATATATGTAATATGTCCAGCTTGATACAATCTCTGTGCCAATGCCATTGTTCTTTTTGCACTATACCCTAATACATTGTTTGCTGATTGTTGAAGTGTAGAAGTAGTGTATGGAGGATACGGATTTTTCTTTATCTCCTTTTTCACAACATCTACCACCTTGTAGTCACTCTTTCCTAAACTCTTTTGAATATCCTCTACCTCTTCCTTACTCTTTGGTATATATTTCTTTCCATCCTTTCTAATTAATTTGATAACTAACTTCTCTTTCACTTTCTTCACTTTAACAAAGAATTCCCAGTACTCCTCAGGTTTAAACATCTCGATATCTTCTTCCCTTTCAACAACAAGTCTAAGTGCAACTGACTGAACTCTACCAGCAGAAAGACCAAACCAAATCTTTTTCCAAAGAAGTTCAGAAAGTTTGTATCCAAACAATCTATCTAATACTCTTCTTGCCTTCTGAGCCTCAACTAAGTCCTCATTAACAACTGAAGGATTTTTAATAGATTCTAACACTGCATCCTTAGTAATCTCATGGAAGGTAACCCTTTTAACATTTTTTGCTTTAAGGAAATCCTTAACATGCCAAGCTATAGCTTCCCCTTCTCTATCAGGGTCCATTGCTAAGTAAACATGACCATCTTTTGGTACTGCCTTCTTTAAGTCTTTTAAGATCTTTCCTTTACCATATATCGTTTCAAAAAGAGGTTCATATCCATTATCAACATCTACTCCTAATTTACTCTTTGGCAAATCTATAACATGACCAACGGTAGCCATAACTTTGTAATCAGTACCTAAGTACTTATTAATAGTCTTAGCTTTAGCTGGAGACTCTACAATTAATAGGTTTTTGTATTTTGATGTACTTTTCATATTCAAAGCTAAAATACACAATGTTTAAATATATGTCAAACAACGACATTTGTATATATTATCTATTTTAGATGAAAAAATATTTAAATTTACTTAACAAAACCATTCTTCACCATCCAAAGTATCATCTCTCTAATTACTGCGGTAGCATTAGCACTAGATCCTCCATCTTCAAGAAGTAAAGAGAATGAATACTTAGGATCTTCATATGGGAAAAATCCTGCAACCCATGCATGGGTATCTTCATAAACTCCCTTGCTATTTACCTTTCCAAACTCTGCAGTACCCGTCTTTGCTGCAACAGAGGTACCAGTTGTTGATAGGGTACGAGCAATACCCCTAGACCCATTTACAACCTCCCACATACCCTTTCTAACCAATGCAAGAGATTCATCTGAAACAATATCTCTGGCAAGAGGAGAATATTCAACAGGATATTCAAATCCATTCTCATCAACAAATTTCTTAGCAACATGCGGAGTATAAAGGGTTCCCCCATTGGCAATTGCTGCCATCCAATTTGACATCTGAATTGGAGTAGTAAGTGTTATTCCCTGTCCTATTACAGAGTTACATGAATCCCCCTCTGGATACCATACAGGCTCTAACCATGGACTTGTTGTCTGGGCTAACCTAATCTTGTTCTCTGGAGATGGTAGTCTCCCAGGCATCTCTCCAGGAATATCTATATTTGTGTAATTCCCTATACCGAAAGCTTCAAGATATGGGACTAGTTCATTCATATTCCAATCCCTAATCATTTCACAAAAGAATATATTCGAAGATACCATTAGAGCACTTGTAACATTCAATGTCCCGTATGCATGATTTCTAAACTCTTGAAAAGGAGCACCATTTGAGAACGTATATCCCGTTTTACTAACATATGTAGTATTTTTTGTTATTACCTTAGCTTCCAAACCAGCTGCAGCTACAATTGTTTTAAATGTTGAACCAGGGGGTATCTGGGCAGATATTGCCCTATCTAATAACGGATTTTTCTTGTTATTTAGTAACTTCGAATATTCAGATTGAGAAATACCACCAACAAACAGGTTATTATCATATGAGGGATAACTAACGATAGCTAGGATTTCTCCAGTATTAACATCTTGAATAATGCCTGCTCCACCTACTGCAGAGTGTTTTTTAACCCCCTCTTTTAAAACATCATATAGCTTCTGTTGAACATTTATATTTACTGTTAGATACAAACTCTGACCTGATATGGATTCACTCAATGTATATGGCTCCTTTGAAACACTTCGCCCAAATACATCTATTTCCTCTGCTATCTTTCCATGTGTACCCTGTAATTTCTGTTCATAGAATTTTTCTACCCCCGATTTACCTACAATATCACCTCCAGAGAGCTGACCATATTTCTCTAAATCATTAGCAGATGCTTCTCCTGTGTATCCCAGAATATGGGTAAAGATATCTCCGTACACATATCTTCTCTTACTACCGTTATCTAATGATATACCCTTTAAATCATTCCCTATTGCTTTAATTTTTATAACTAAATCATTATCAATATCTGTTGCCAAGAGTATCTTATTAATATATGGGTTCCCATTATAGATAGAATATACTCTTTCAGATAACGAAGCATATTCTGTATCTTTGTCCTCACTCTTTTTCCAATTCTCACCAAGAATACCCCCGAGGGTATCCAGTGTCCCCTCTATTGCAGCGTTATCTAACCCATCCTCCAATCGGAAATTTTCTAAAGACATATACACGTTAATAGAGGGCGTGTTTTCAACCAACTTCTTTCCATCTGAATCAAATATAACCCCCCTATACGCCTTCACAGAGGTTATTCGAACTTTGTTCATTTGAGATCTCTCCAACATCTCCTCTCCTTCTATTATTTGTAACTTTGCTATATTGAATATTAAGGTTGCAAAGATAAAGCAAAAAAGGAAAATGGCATAGATAAAATTCCAAGCAGAGATATCTTGCTCTTCCCCATTTCTAGAAACAATCTTTGCTAGGATACTTCCCCCTACAAGAGGTTCTCCCTTCCCGTTCTTCCTTAATATTGGCTTGTGTAGCTTCTTCTTCTCTAATTTTTTGTCAAAAAGTATTCTATTCATTATCTTTAACTCAATCTAATTACTCCTCTAACTTGGTCGCTTCTTAAGGATTTAGTAAAACGCTCTATCAATATATATACCCCTACAGAAACCAAACTTTTAACAAATATCCCTATCAATGAATCAAGGGAGAAAGAAGGAAAAACATTATTCAAAAGCAAAGAGCTTGCAGCAGATACTAGTATATAGTAGAGAAATACGAAGATGAAAACTGGCACATATCCGAATTTTGTATCTCTTGGAATTAATAACCAAAGGGATTCTATTAAAAGAAGAAGTACACATATTACAATACCGTGTGTACCTAAGGGTGTGTGTAAAACAGAATCTAATACTATACTAAACAGTGTAACAAAGATGTAAAGAGAAAAATCATTTACTCTCTTCCACATTGATATAACTATAATAATGAACAAAGAGAAAGAAAAAACTTTTAACAAAAAACTCTCTATTAAGAGAAGAACGAAGAATGCAATTGTAATAAGTAGTACTTTAATCATTTCTCTATTCTTACAAATACAGTTATAATATTTGATGCATCAAATACTGTAGATACATACCCGTTTTTATGTGTAGATGCAGGATTTTTAGATACCCCTACAAGTGTGCCTAACAAAAGGATTTCACCAATTCTCTCGTCACGAAGTAATACATAATCACCATCTGAAACATTTGAGTTAATGCCCATATTCTCAAT
>DCUE01000038.1:2492-17703 GCA_002328465.1 Candidatus Dojkabacteria bacterium UBA2222 | reverse complement strand
GCAAGGAAAACAAATTTAATTGAACACGGTTTTAGATTACCTTCAGCATTTGATAACAGGCCATTGAACTTTAATGAGTTTAGAAAAAAACAGAAAGAAACTATATATTACTCTGCAACACCAGATGAATGGGAAATCAGAGATAGTAGAAATGCAGTAGTTGAACTACTTACAAGACCAACTGGTCTGTTAGATCCAAGTATCGATGTAAGAAAGATAGAGAATCAGATTGATGATGTTATAAATGAAGTTAAATTAAATACAGAAAGAGGAGAAAGAGTATTAATTACTACTTTAACTAAAAGAATGGCAGAAGATTTAACAACATATCTTCATGATTTTGGTATTAAGGTTGCATATTTACACTCTGATATAGATACAGTTGAAAGAGTTGAAATACTCCGTAACCTAAGATTAGGGGAGTATGATGTTTTGGTTGGGATTAATCTTCTAAGAGAGGGTATTGATTTACCCGAAGTTTCATTGGTTTTAATTCTAGATGCAGACAAAGAGGGTTTCTTAAGGTCTAAGACTAGCTTGGTACAGACTATTGGGAGGGCTGCAAGGCATGTAAATGGAAGAGTTATTATGTATGCAGATAAAGTTACTGAAAGTATGAAATTCGCCATAGATGAGACTAACAGAAGACGTAAATACCAGGAAGAATATAACAGGGAACATAGTATAACTCCAACTAGTATTCAGAAAGATATTGGTGAATCATTAATTGATAAAGAGAATATAGATGCAGACAAAAAGGCCTTAGATATTGAAGTAGAGAAATTAAGCGAAAGACAAAGAAAACTATTGATAAAAGACTTAAGAGCTAAAATGTTACTTGCAGCAGATAATTTCCAATTTGAAAAAGCAGCAGAGTTAAGAGATAAAATAAAAGAGCTGAGTATTTAGCTCAGCTCTTAATATTCGATATTGATATAGGATTACCTATAGAAGCTATCTCTTCTGTTAGCGCCTCTATCTCCACCTCTATCGCCATCCTCTCTTGGAGGTCTTGCAATAGATACATTGATAGCTCTACCATCAAGCTCTTTTCCATTTAATTGGTCAAGTGCTTGCTGTGCTAACTCATCTGTAGCCATAGTAACAAAACCAAATCCCTTGGATCTGTTCTTGAACTTGTCTACAATGACCTTTGCTTCGGTAACTTCTCCTATTGTGGAGAATAACTCTGACAAAGACTCATCTGTGGTCTCCCATGATAGGTTTCCAACAAAAAGTTTGTTCTGCATTTATATAAATAAATAATAAATAAAAAGACTACGGATAAGCACACTTTGTAAAGTAACCTACACAGGGCATTAAGAACTTAATACCTTTCTTAACATAGACTTTTCATTATATCATATTTTTAATATATAATGTCAATTATGCGTATAAAATACCTATTAAATAAAGATAAAAGAATATCTGATTTTAACTCCTTTATTCAACTCAAATTCCCCACTCTTCTTATAGAACCAAATCCAGAGCTATATCTTGTGGCTGGAGGAGATGGGGCAATGCTTGGAGCAATACACGATACAATTGATTCTGGTATTCCATATTTTGGAAAAGCCATGGGTTCCTTTAATTTCCTATTAAATTCTTTTGACAATGACGAAGAGATAATTNNGGAGAAGCTGCAAACGATGTAATCCTTGGTGATAAAATCACTGGATATCATAACTTTAATATTTCAACTGAGAACGGTGACTTTAAAGACTTCGAAATGAAAGGCTCGGGTATTTGTATTAGCACAGCAATTGGTTCAACTGCTTTTAATTTCAATAATAATGGAAGAATTCTACCACTAGATTCTAACTTACTTTCAATTACAGGTATTGTATGTAATAGGTTTCTAAATGACATTATACCCTTCCAGGAAATTCATATTAAATCAAATGGTGCAAAAATATATCTCACAAATGTCGAATCAAAAGTATTGGAAGAAGGAGATGAATTGATATTGAAAAAAGGTTCTCAAATTGAAATAGGGTTTTTAAATAGAAAAGAGTTTCTTGAAAGAAGAATTGAAATAGCACATAGATATAGGAAATAGAGTTGCGGGACATAGATTCGAACTATGATTCACGGCTTCAAAGGCCGGTGTCCTACCATTAGACGATCCCGCAGGAACGCATCATTATACTATAAAAGGTGTATATTGGAATACAATAGAATTGTAATATCAATCTATCATTGTGAATATATTTCTTGAATTATTAGCTTATTCATATTAACCTAGACTATATGATTAGACATAAGAGCAATAAAAAGGCTAGCCCTGTTAGAATGCCCAAGGCACCTAAAAATACAATTATTAAAAGAAGAACTAAAAAATTCCAATTACCAAATATTTTTAAGAAAAAAGATAGTAAATATCCCGTCAGAAGAAAAAACCGTAAGAATATTAAATATATTCTCTTACCAGTATTCTTCTTAATCATTTTAGGTCTAGGTTACCTATCTATTAAATATGTTATCTTCCTAAGGGAAGGGGTCTATAACGAAAAGGAATATGTAAGAACAGATGTTATTGGAATAGAAGGAATACCCACTTACGGAGGCTCAGAATTCCTTTTTGCTAATAACTTGGATGACGCTATTGTTAAAGAATTTCTCTCTGGAGGAAACTCTGCGTATAGATTACCCCCATATACAACCGCACAAGAGATTGAGAATTACTATACCGAAGAGTTAACTGCTTTAAATTGGGAATTAGTTCAAACTGTTCCAATTGGGACACCTGACAAAAAATATGGTCAATATTGGATTAAGGATGGAAAAGGATTAAGAATCTATTATAAATTCAACGACGTATGGTACGAGACCATCACAGAAGATGATGCACGAACAGCTTTAGCTCAATTAGTCAAAGAGGAGATTGAGAGGGAAATGTTAATGGCTAGTAGTGAGAAACAGAGCTTGTTACCTGATTATCCCTGGAAAATTGAAATACCAAAAGAGTATCTGATTAGATATTCACCAACCAATATTAAAGACTTAAGGGCTGTGTCATTTCAAAAAATGGGAACTACAGAAGTTGTTGAAATATATCCAATGGGCAAGTGGAGAGAAAAAGAGTTAGATTTCTATTTAAATGATTACTGCAGTATAAAAAGTACTGAAGAAATAAAATATGGAGTTATGAACAGCATTCCAATATCTTTTAGAGAGAATCTCGGTCTAAAATCTTCAATACAAGCCGGTGATGGGAGTATTACTGCATACACAATCCCGAATACTTTCAATTCAATTGTATATGTAATATCAACAACAGAGGCAAGTTCTCCATTATTGGAATATCTAATTGAAAATATAAAACCCCTTGGTTCTAAAGATTAGAGAAATATTTAAGTAACTCTTTCACGACCCTTTCATTTTTAATCACAGCGTATAACTCATCAAAACTCTTCTTCTTAATATTCTCAACACTTCCAAAACTCTTTATTAATTCTTTCTTTCTTTTTGTCCCAATACCCACTACTCTATCCAATCCTGAAATTTTAGACTCTCTAATACTACTTTTCCTATAATGTGTAATAGCGAATCTATGAGCCTCATTTCTTAAATCAATTAACAGCTCCGGACTATCTATATCTATTCTTAAAATCTCTCCATTTTTTGTAATCCAAAACTCATCAATTAATTTCTTACCCTGTCTTTTCAAATATTTTCCCTTGGAGATTCCCATTACAAAGATACTCTCAGGAATTATATCCCTTACAGAAGAGAGTTGACCCTTACCCCCGTCGATTAAAATTAATTGAGGTAAATCCTCAGAGCCCTTAAATCTTCTTGTTAAAACCTCTTTAAGCATTTTGAAATCATTAGGAATTTCTTCCCCTTTTATCTTAAAAATTCGGTATTTTGATCTCTCTATTTTCCCATCTTCTGCTACAACCATAGAGCCATACGCATTTTTTCCCTGTATATTTGATATATCAAAACACTCTATTCTCTTCAAGTCTGTAATATCTAACTCAATTGCAAGATATTTAAAGCTACTTTTTCGGGCTTTCACTCTTTTACTCTCATAGGTCTCAGTATCATCATAATATGTAAAACTAATATCTTGGCCAATATATTTCAAATCTTTAATCCTATCCCTTAATTGAGATGCCTTCTCAAATTCCTCTTTCTTTGAATACTCTTTCATTTCCCTTTCCAATCTCTTAATATGATTCTGCTGTCTACCTGAAAGAAATTTTATTATGTTGGTTATATTCTCCTGGTATTTTTCTTTTGAAATTGCCCCAGCATACGGACCTGGACATAGTCCAATATGATAATACAGGGATGAAGCACAATCTTTATTTTTACATGTACAAAATGGATATAACTTTCTTAAATATGTATATACCCTCTTAATTGCATATCCACTCGGATATGGACCGAATAGTTTNNAGTTCTGACTATTTTAACTGTTGGGAATTCTTCGTATGTATTAATGTATATCCATGCATATGATTTGTCATCTTTTAAATCTGTATTAAATAGAGGTAAATATTTCTTTATTAATGCTGACTCAAGAATTAGAGCCTCTATTTCATTGTTCGTTTCTATCGTCTCAATGTCATGAATAAGGGGAACCATTTGCCTAACCCTAGGCCTATCATATAACTCGGTATTAAAATATGAAGAAACTCTCTTCTTCAGATTAATCGCCTTACCTATATACAAAATCTTCCCGTTCTTGTCTATGAATTTATAGATACCTGAGGAATCAGGTAGTACCTCTAATTTTCTTTCTATTACTCTGTTCATCTCCTATTATACCTCAGAATTTCCTTAACCATCTCTTAGTTTCGCTATTCATTTCAATCTTCTTTCCTAAGATAACACTCTTGTTTCCCTCTCCATTACTTACAATTATTCTTACAGGAGTATCACCATTAGATTTAGCGATGTATTCTTTTAATTTTTTAATATGTTCCTCAGTATGTTTATCTCTAATTCTAAAGGTAACTCCTTCAAAAGTATCTCCATGTTTTGATTCATCAACATATTGTCCTTTCTCCATGATTAAACTTTTCTCTGTTCCCTTAACAGATATTTTTACAGCAATTAACATAGGTTTTCCTTCTACTAAATCATTTTTAATCTCTTGGTATGTTCTAGGAAATACAATTACATCTGCTAATCCTGATTTATCTTCTACACTAAGAAAAGCCATAACTTCTCCTTTTCTAGTAGTAATTCTTCTTACTTTGTTTACCATTACTCCAAGTACAACTAATTGGTTGTTCTTTCTTTCTAAAGCTTCTTTTATTAATTCAACCTTTTTACTTTCAAAGAAATCTTGAAGATTATCTAATGGGTGACTTGAGAAATATAGACCAAGAAGATCTTTCTCCCATTGTAGTATTTGATATTTCGGTACCTTTTCTACATCAGGAAGAGGTGTCACAATGCTCTCAGGAGTCATATCTACGCCATTTCCATTTAATGAAAATATGTCAATCTGTCCAACATTCTGGGATGAATTGCTTTTCTTCTCTCTTTCAAAAATATTGGGTAAAATATTTAGAAGAGCATTCCTCTCTCCAAACTCGTCCATTGTTCCAGACATAATTAGATACTCAATGGCTCTCTTTTGAACTCCTTTCTTAAAAGTTCTTCGAACAAAATCATCTAAATTCTCATACTCTCCATTCTCCTTCCTCTCCTCTACAATTGTTTCAACAATATCACTACCCACATTTTTAATTCCTCCTAATCCAAATCGTATACTACTGTCATCCTCAATTGTGAAATATACCTTACTCTTGTTTATCATTGGAGGTAAAACATCAATACCTAGTCGCTCACATTCATTTAAATCCTTAATGACCCTATCAAAATTGTCCAAATCTCCCTCCAGAAGAGCTGCCATGAACTCAAGAGGATAATGGGCTTTAAGATATGCAGTCCAATATGCAATGGTAGCATATGATGCACTATGTGCCTTGTTAAATCCGTAGTTTGCAAATTGAATTAACTTATTCCAAAGTCTCTCTGTTTCTTTCTCATCGAACCCATTCTCTTTTGCACCCTTAAGAAATTTTGGTTTCTCTTTATCCATTATTTCCATCTTCTTTTTACCCATTGCCCTTCTTAGTAAGTCTGCAGCACCAAGAGTATATCCAGCTATAACCTGAGCTATTTTCATAACCTGTTCCTGATATGTGATTACTCCATAAGTAATGGAAAGTACAGGTTCTAACTCTGAAAATACATAATCAGGCTCCTGTTTTCCGTTCTTTACTGCAACATACTCTGCAATATACTGCATAGGTCCAGGTCTATACGCAGCTAAGAGATAGCAGATATCTTCCTGTGATTGAGGTTTTAATGTTTTAATTGACCTTCTCATACCCTCACTCTCCATTTGGAACACACCAACTGTATACCCACTTTGAATAACATCGTAGGTCTCTTTATCATTGGGATCTAAGCTTAACAAGTCTATTTCAATCCCTTTATTAACTTTAATTTTAGTCACAGCTTCCCCTATTACGTTCAAATTCCTTAATCCAAGAAAATCAAACTTCATTAAACCAACATACTCTATATCTGTCATTTCAAACTGTGTCATACCTATCCCACCACCATGTGCATCTCTTTGAATTGGACAGTAATTTACAACTGGGTCTGGAGTAACTATGATTCCACAGGCATGGGTTGAAATACCTCTACATATGCCTGAAACTTTTCTAACAATCTCTGCAAGTCTTTTTGTGGTTTCAGAGGAGTTAATAATCTCGGCGAACTCTGGATTATGCTCAATCATGTAGTTAATATCTTTCGATTTGCCGAAGAGAATCTCTACCATCTTTGCCAATTTATCAGTTGTACTTAACTCTATCCCCAATACCCTTCCCACATCTTTGATTGCCTGTCTAGTTTGTAATTTACTAAAAGTCCCTATTTGTTTTACATTCTCTGCACCATATTTCTCAATTGTATATTTAAGTAACTCATCTCTTCTTTCATCGGCAATATCAATATCAAAATCAGGAGGAGAATCTCTCTCGGGGTTAAGAAATCTTTCGAAGTATAGTTCCCAAGAAATTGGTTCAATATCTGTTATATCTACACAGTAAGCTACAACAGAACCACAACCAGATCCTCTCATTCCAACAACTATTCCATTTGTTCTACAGAAAAGTACGAAATCTCTAACAACCAAGAAATAGTCGTTATACATTTTGCTATTTATTATCTCTAGTTCATATTCAATTCTAGCTTTTAATTCCTTCGATATTCTTCCATATTTCCTTTTTGCACCCTCCAAAGTAAGCTTTCTTAAGTATGACTCAGAGGTCTCTTTTTCAGGTAAGTCCAAGAAATGGGGTTCTACACGTTGAAATGTTATATCAAAATCTTCAATACTCTCTACTATCTTTTGAGTATTCTCAATTGCTTCAGGAATATCCTTAAAAAGAACTTCCATCTCTTCTGTTGTTTTAACATAGAATTCATTTGTTGGCATTCTTCTTCTCTCAGGATTATCCCAAGTCTTACCATCCCCTATACACCAAAGAATCTCTTGAATATATGCATCCTCCTTGTTCACATAATGAGAATCACAGGTAGCTACCAATGGTAAATTTAATTCCTTAGAGATTTTTATCAAACCCTCATTTACTAATTCCTGTTCCTCCATACCATTTCTTTGGATTTCAATACAGAAATTGTCCTTGAAAAGCTCAGAGTAATTTCTTGCACTTTCTAAAGCTTTTTCATAGTTGTTTTCTAACAAAGGAGCAGACACAGGTCCTGCCAAACAGGCAGAAAGAGCAATGAGACCTTTAGTATGCTTAGAAAGTGTATCAATATCTATTCTGGGTCTGTAATAGAAACCTTCCATATGTGCTACAGATACTATCTTTACAAGATTTTTGTATCCCTCAAGATTTTTTGCCAAAAGAACTAAATGAAAATATTTATTATCTATTCCAAAATCCTTTTGCTCCATTTTTCTTGGAGCTATATATATCTCACAACCTAAGATAGGTTTAAGACCAGCTTCCTTCATAGCACTTTTGAATTTAAGAATACCGTACATACTCCCATGATCTGTTAATGCACAGGCATTCATACCACTATCTTGAAGTTTCTGTATAAGTTCGGGCAACCTAATTGTAGCATCCAACAGAGAATACTCTGAATGGAGATGTAAATGTGTAAACATTAATTCAATAGCTCATCTAGTTCTGATATACTAGATTAATATGGATGGTATACATTTTTCAAGTATGATTCAAAAAGTTAATCCTAGAAAGAGTTTCCTAAACTCTAGTGCATTTAGAATTCCTCTATTCATATGTTTTTCATTAATATATTTCTTCCTCCTGTCACCTTTTCTAGAGAAATCTATCACTAATTCAATACTTAATGGAGTAAGAGAAAATAAAATAGTTACACTTAACTACTTAACCCCTTTATACGGACAAGAAATATATACAAACGATTACACGATAAATACACTAATTAGCTCTGACATTATTAAAATCAGCAGAGATAAAACAAATATTCAAACAGAAGATCCAAGGGTAATAGCTATGCAAAAGTTTCTATTTAACTACAACTCTCCAATGTATCCTTACTCTCGCACCTTTATAACCGAAGCTGATAAATATGGATTAGACTGGAGATTAGTAGCTTCTATCTCAGGAGTAGAATCTGTATTCGGTAATATAATACCCAGAGGAACACATAACGCATGGGGCTGGAGAGGTATTAATAAAAATCCAGATGGTTGGAGTCAATTTGATTCATGGAATAGCGGTATTGCAGAAATTACAAGAGGATTAGCCCAAGGATACGGTATAGATTTATCTCCATTTCAAATAGAGCCGTATTACTGTCCACCCTGTGGACTTAACCCTGCACATGCATGGGCTAACGGTGTTACAAGATATATGAGAGAATTAAAATACTATTCAGATAACCTTAAATAATAATTAAAATGGGATTACTTTTTAAACTTTTTTACATACTTGTAACTTTTGGAGAAACAATAGTTATCTTCAGAATTTTCCTTTCTACAATTAGCACAAATCAAACTCATACTTTTGTAAGTTGGGTATACAGTATCTCTGACATAATAGTCACTCCCTTTGAAGGAATAGTTGCAAAAGAGATCTACTTAGACAAGTTTAGAATAGAGTTAACTCCTATCGTTGCTTTAATCTTTCTCGCTATTTTAGCCTTCATCCTATCTGAATTATCAAAGAGCCTTAAAAGGACAGATTAAGGTTTTTGTGATATAATAGCGACATATGGCAAGAATTGACTTAAAGCAATCCAGTGGATTGCCGATTTTTTACAGTGGAGAAGATCTTTTGCCCCAAGGATTATCTATTTCAGAAACATCTACGATATGTATAGATGATATTCGCTCTCAATTGCTTAATGAAGATTTAAATTGTCCCCAGATTTTCTATAAAAAGTATAAAGATCTTGATAAGGACGATGTATTCAAAGGGAAAAATATCAGAATAAATATGTATTTGATATATCCCAATCTAGCAGGAATCGAATATGCAAAAACCTTTGCAACAAGATGTAAAAGCTATCCTAGAATCCTAGAAGTAATATACGGAGGGGGTATTATTCTAATGCAAAAATACGAATCTGCTACAAATAACAGGGTAATGAAAATACTCGTTAAAAAGGGAGAGAAAATAATTATCCCACAAGGATACACCTGTGCAATTATCAACTCAAGACAAAATTCAAATTTAATTGTTCTAGAAATGCATTCAAGAAATGCGAAACCAAGAGTTGTCCTTGATGATAGGAAGGGAATGTCCTATTATATTATCAGAAAGAATGCAAAACAGGAGACGGTACGTAATCCAGAATATAAGATTGTAGAGCTACCAGAAAAAATTAACTCAAATGCAATTCTCTCTAAATATGGAGTCAAAGACACTACTCCTATTGTTAAACAAATAATGAGGAAATATGAGAAATTTAACTGGCTTTTTGAAGAGGACTCTGTCGACATTTAGTATTCTTCTCTTTGTATTTCCATTTTTTTTCAATTCAAACATAAGTGCAGCTTCAGACCTAGAAGTTTTCTCCTCCTTTCATCATGATTGGGATGGAAATACCCTCAATACTACAATATATTTAACTCTCTCTACTAAGTCTTCTTCTACAGTAATAACCTATTACACAATTACTATTCCAGAAGAAGAAATTATTCCAGAAGTTTTTTCAGTAAATAGAAACAGTAAACTCGAACCTACTATTCATAAAAGTAAATCAGGTACAGATTTAGTCATTGATTTAAAAAATACTCCAATATATCCAGATAAACCTGTTACATTAAAGATTACCTATTCAAAATTACTAAGTGGAAATACCATCTCTCTAGTCTCTTCAATTGGAAATACTACAACTAAAGAATTCTCACTCTCATATCCTGCCTCTCTAGGGGATATTTCTTGGAGCTCTGCAACTGTTGTTAATATTGATAGTAAGGGAGATAGGATATTAATCCAAACAGAAATACCAAATACTGAAAAAGTTAAGGTCTCATTTGGAACAGAGGTAGTATATAAATATTCTGTTAAGAAGAGTATTGTAAATTCTGGCGAAGAAATTAGAATATCAGAAATCTCCTTACCTATTAATAATAGTAATCAACATATTCTAATTGACAAAATCTCCCCATTACCAGACAAAGCTTACAAAGATATAGATGGAAACTATATTTTACAGTACGGTGTAGCTCCTCAAAGTAGTATTGATATAAATATTGAGGGGTATATTCTAATGAATAAATCAGTATATCCATATGAGCATAATTTAGATATTGAGGAAATCTCCTTATGGAAAATAACAAATACCTCACTAATAAGACATATAAATAGGTATATCAAATCATATGGTTTAGAAATCCCTGAAACTTTTTCAAATATTGAAGATCTAAAGACTCAGGAAGAGAAGGCTCTCCTATATGAAGCTATCTATAAATATGTAATTGAAAATTTAAAGCCAAACACTCTCTCTATTGGTTCCCTTTCAGGATCTGAAAGACTTGGAGGACAAGAAGTTTTGCTTAAACAGGGAGAATCTACAACAGAAGATTATATTGATTCAATAATCTCCATATACAGATACTTTAAAATACCAGCAAGGTTCGTTATTGGATATGTAAGTAATATATCCAATTATGATTCAAAAGGAATGTACCACTATTGGGCTGAGTACTACGATAAAGAAAATAATGATTGGGTAATAGTAGAACCCTTCTTAGAAGATTACTCCAGTACACCTCTTTGGAAGAAAAACATGAAAGACCATATCACCCTAATTTATAGATACTCTGACCCAAATACTCCTAAACTCCCCTTCTATACTCCCGAGGATTTTAAAGTTGAGTTAATTAAGGAGCAACCTGAAATCACCCATGATTTTTCTGTTGAATTAATACTCCAACCGTACAAGATTTCTGATCCATACATGATTGGATATATTAATATAACGAACAAAGGCAATACCATTCTCGATATCTTTAATATTTCAAAATCTAAACCAAATTTAAAAGAATATGTTGATTATATTGAGAATAATAGTCAAATAGTTTTGTTACCTAATCAAACATACGATATTAAATTCAATATTCCTGCAAAGGAAATAGAAGAGAATCTTTTTACAATAATCGATGCCTTAAGTGGAACAACGGAAATAAAGGGTATCTATGCTGAAAAAGATATTCAAATTCTAACCGAATACAGTAACTTACAAATATTCTCAAAGTTAATTTCCCTCCTCACTTATATACTAATCTCTATCCCTATATATTTTATCTCGAAAAGGGTAAAATTTAAGAATGGATAATCAGGTACTAATAACAATCATTATCTTAATACTAATTAGTGTTCTATTCTTTTTCGCATATATCAACAGTAAAAGAATACCTGTTAGAAAAAAGGAACGAATTTTCGAGAAATTGGAAGAAATAAGTATGCAAGTTAAAAGTTCTGAGGTGTTTGCAAGAAGAGATGCAATTATCAAATTAGATAACCTACTTGGAAAAGCTTTTAATATTAGATATGGGAATGATAATTCCTGTGGAGATAATCTTAAATTAGCCAAGAAACTTTTTGATAAGAATCTTTATCAAAAACTTTGGGATGTTCATAAGATTCGAAATGAAATTGTACATAAAGATAGGGATATCTCATCTTCTGAAACAGAAGAGCTATATCATATATATAAATTGGGTATAAAGCGTGTATTAAAATGAAAAGGATACTACTTACATTAATAATTCTTTTTTGTTCTATTTCTTTTATTAGGGCTCAGGAAGATTTAAATCAACTTACATATGAACCTGAAGAACAGTTTGAAGATGCAATACAAACAGAGAACGAAAAAGAGAAGAGTGTAATAAGTAAAAATCAATATTTTGAAATTGAAATAGTTAGAGGAATTCAAAGCCCAATTACCAAAAAGATTCCCTTTACACTATACATAACGCCAAAAATAGATTCACCCAAAACCCAAATTCTTTGGAATGTGCCTACGGTATTTACCTTAGAACAAAATCATAGAGAATTTGTATCTTTAGAGAAAGACCAAACATATACCTTTACTGCAAGTGTAAAGCCAGACAAAGAGGGTACATATGATATCTCTGTGAATGTAATATCTTGGCAATTTGATACAAACAAATCAAATAGTGCAAGTTACAACCTAACTCTAAACAGCTCTTTTGTTGTTCAGCCAACAGATTCTCAATACTCATTACTCGTATTACTTCTTGTACTTGGAATCCTTTTAGGTTCAGGGTTATTTACTTTCCTATTAATCAAATCAGTGAAAATTTTAGTTAGGAAAGCAAAAACCTGGCTTACTCCTCCTCTTTAAGAATATTGTAGATACTTTTAATATCGTTAATAATCTCATCCTGTTTACTCTCTACTCGTTTAATATGCTCCTCAAGTTGTACTCTCTTAGAAGATGAAACAAAATATTCAACAGGTTTATCCAATATCTCAGAAATTTTTACTAATACCTCTAAATTAGGAAAGGACCTTGTTGATTCGTAAGAACTTATTGTTTTGTCTGAGAGACCCAAAGCAAGCCCTAATCCCCTTTGAGACATTCTTTTCTGCTCTCTTGCACTCTTAAGTTTAAAACCGAAATCCTTAATGCTCATTCTATTTAAATATAATGTCAATTATCTCAATCAATACATCTTTAAAAGTTCTCTTCTTTAATGAAGTTGTTCCGACTCTTTCTTTTGGAGTATATACATCAAATCCCTCCTCAAATTTCTCAACTTCAGAAGGTAGATCGTATGGATTACTTACACTCTCTCTTAGTTCTTTTATTAACAAGTTTTTCTCATCAAGTAATTTTTGAGACTGTATCATTTCAAGATTGATATCCTCTATCTTTCTTTGAAGTTTAATCTCAGAGAGTCTAACACTCTTCAATTCGTTCTCAACACTAGGAAGTTTTGAAGCACTATCTACAACCTTCTTGTGCTCTTCAGACTTAAGAAGTTTAGTTCGAATACCATCTTCTTTCATAACACCATATTTGTAATATGCAAGCTCTCTACTGCTTGGTTTTCTTCCTAATACTTCTAAGAATACTTTTTCAATCATCGGAACTCTCTCTGTTGGAATTCCACCAAAAGAAGATGAGGAACCTCCCTTACTAAAATCATCGCTCGTATCTTTAAAAAAGTCTTCTCCTTGTAACATGTCTAATTATACAGTAAACAAAAGGAAAAATCAGTAAAAAGCGGGAGACGGGACTCGAACCCGCAACCCTCTGTTTGGAAAACAGATATTCTAACCATTGAACTACTCCCGCAATAGATAAATTTTACTCTTTAGTTTCTTCTTGAGCAATATCTGTCTCTTCAGTTGCATCCTCTCCAACCTCTCCTTCAACTGGAACCTCTACCTCATCTGTCATATATACATCTTTAAGATTTCCAACCTTTAATGCTCTTCTTCCAACCCTACCTCTTAAGTAATACAACTTTGATTTTCTTACAGTACCTCTCTTAACTATCTCAACCTTTTCAAGCATTGTAGAGTATAAAGGTACAATCTTTTCTACACCTACACCGTAAGAAATTTTTCTTACAGTTACAGTCTTACCAGTTCCAACTCCTTTAATCCCTATAACAATACCTTCAAAAATCTGTACTCTTTCCTTATTCCCCTCTTTAATCTTCAAATGCATTTTTACAGTATCTCCGACCTTAATATCAGGTCTTTTTTTGTATTGATCTTTCTCAATTGTCTCAATTATCTTGTTATCCATGTCAATATCAGTAATATATAAATAATTAACGCTTCGTATTATAGAATAAAATTCCAAAATATGCCACAATGTATACTATAAAACTGCCATGAATGAAAAAAGAAAAGTATTGTTAATAATAATGGACGGATTAGGAAGTGCTCCAGCTAGTAAGGGAAATGCTGTTGTATTAGCAAATCCACAAAACCTATCCTCTCTTTGGACTACATCCCCACATACATATCTAATAGCCTCTGGAGAGGCTGTAGGCCTTCCAAAAGACGTAAAAGGCAATAGTGAGGTAGGACATATGAATATTGGTGGAGGAAGGTCTGTGACACAGACATTACCTAGAATAGATAAATCAATTGAAAATGGTAATTTCTTTAAAAACAATATACTTAAAGAGGCTTTACAATATGCAAATCAGAATAATTCAAGAGTTCATCTTTTAGCACTCGCTAGTGAAGGAGGAGTACACTCTCATAACAAGCATATAATTTCAACTATAAAATACTTCTCACAGAACAATTTTAATGGGAATCTCTTTATTCATGCCTTTACAGATGGAAGAGACTCNNACCCTTTGTGGAAGATCTTGGGCTATGGATAGAAATCAGAAGTGGGAAAGAACTAAACTTGCTTACGATTTGTTAATCTCCAATATAGGAGATAGCTGTGGGTCATATAAACAGTGCTTACTCAACTCATACTCTAACAATATATCCGATGAATTTGTTCGACCAACAGTATTAGTTAAAGATTCAAATATTAGGAAGGGAGATGTTGTTCTCTTTCTTAATTTTAGACCAGATAGAGCCTTACAACTTTCACAGGCTATTTATGAGCAAAATTTTGATAAATTTCCAAGAAGTGATATATATCCAATATTTTTCGCAAGTATGGTTGAATATAGGAAGAAATTTCCTGAAAAGGTACTCTTCCC
>DCUE01000038.1:1163-2451 GCA_002328465.1 Candidatus Dojkabacteria bacterium UBA2222 | reverse complement strand
ACATACTTCTTTAATGGAGGAACTGCAGTAAAGTATCAAGGAGAAGATAGAATAGAAGTCCCCTCTCCATCAGTACCAACATATGATATACAACCAGAGATGAGTGCCCTTAAGATAACGGATCTCTTAGTAACAAGATTTGCACAAAATATTTATGACTTTGTTGTTGTTAATTTTGCTAATCCGGATATGGTAGGACATACTGGGAATATTGAGGCTACAATTAAAGCCATATCTACTGTAGATTACTGTGTGAATAAGTTGGTAAAAGAATTTACTGCAAGAGATGGAGTTGTTTTAATTACCTCTGACCATGGTAACTCTGAAGAATTAATAAATATAGATACGGACGAAATGGATACAGAACACTCATACAATCCAGTACCATTAATCATTGCGGGCCTTACACAATCTTCTAATAGATTGAAATACGGATCACTAAAGGATATAGCTCCAACAATATTACAAATAATGGGATATCCTACACCCTCGGAAATGACTGGAAAATCACTACTTTCTCCTACTCATAACTCTATTTTTAATCCCTCGGGCAATATATAGGATAAGGAATAGGATAATTACACCAATTATTGCACTCTCATATTTACTAACCCAGCCACTCACACCCTCCCAATGATCTCCTAATATATAACCAGTATAGGTAAGTATAATATTCCAAATCAAAGAACCAAGTAAAGTATATACACTAAACTTCAAGAAATGCATTTTAGCAACCCCTGCAGGAAAAGATATTAACGTTCTAACAATAGGAATTAATCTCCCAAAGAAAACGACCCCATTACCATGCTTACTAAATAGGTTAAATACCATATCCACATCAGATTGTTCAATAAAAAGATACTTCCCATACTTACTTACAAATTTTAATAACGGTTTCTCTCCCCATTTTCCAACGTAGTAAAAAGGAAGAGAACCTAAATATGCTGCAACTGTAGCTATAAGAATTACTAATACAATATTCATCTCCCCCATAGAAGCTACAAAGCCAGAGAAGGGTAATATAATTTCACTAGGAATTGGGGCAAAGAAACTCTCAAGAAAAACAGAAATAAACACCCCTGGATAGCCTAATATTGTAATAATATTAACTAACCAATCAATAAATATTTGAATCATATACCTAAAGTAAGAAATTACTCTTCAGATGATATATCAAAAATAACCGCATTACCAATATTTACCCTATTTAACTTCGCAAAACCCCCATTAACTTCTAAAACATATTTAAATGGAACAGATGGAATGAAACTTACACACTCAGTTTCAG
>DCUE01000038.1:0-1080 GCA_002328465.1 Candidatus Dojkabacteria bacterium UBA2222 | reverse complement strand
ACTGTATCTGCAATCTCAAGTTCAACATATATTTTCTGTCCCTCACTATTAAGTATTTCCAAACTATTAATCTCACTTTCTTTTTCAAGCTTCTCTTTCCCTTGATTAGGATTGTTAAAAGATATTTCAAAAAGAGAGTACTTGCTTTGCAAAAAATACAATATTCCAACAACTAAGCAGATATATAAAAGGATTTTTAATTGACCACTCATATATTAATAATATAAAAATACTGATAGTTTAACAATCATAAATATCCCCCTTATAGACACATATAAATATATATTGTAAAATGCGTACGCCATAAATTTGCATCGACAAAAACATGCAAACATTTGAAAAAGAACTCAACCCTATACACAATAGGCTTGACAATATTAGAGATTTCACAGATATAACACCCGAAGATTACACACAAAGAGATGAATATCCCCATTTGGAGAAAGTAACAAGAATTAATGTAGATATTGCAAAGAAGATTATTAAAAAATTGCATGCTCTTGAAATAGAACTGGAAGATCAAGCAAAGATAATAGCAATGGAAACAGATTTAGATGCAAGAAAAGATGCAGTTGGAATATATAATAAATTACTATCAGAAATAAGAGATTGCATTGAGAGAATTAACAGAGAGTTAATCAAGGTAGATACTCCCTACTTTGGTAAAATTGTTTTTAATACAAATATCAGTGGATCTTTAAGAGACCTTCCCATATATATTGGGAAATTTGCATTAATGGATCCTGATACATATCAACCCCTTATTAGCGATTGGAGAGCTCCAATAGCAAATATATATTATGAAAACAGTGGACCAACAAATGGTTTACAGTATGAAACCCCACTAGGAATACGTGATGGTGATCTAATACAAAAGAGGCAGTTTAATATTTCAGAAGCAAGGTTTAAACATATATATGATGCTAAAAGTGGAAATGCCGCTGCAGATGAATTCTTACTTGCACAATTGACTGAGAGATTAGGACAGAAGCTTAAGGATATTGTTGCTACTATACAAGAACAGCAGAATAAAATAATAAGGGAAGAGATAAATAAACCAGTAGTAATACAGGGAGTTGC
>DCUE01000004.1:13460-13642 GCA_002328465.1 Candidatus Dojkabacteria bacterium UBA2222 | reverse complement strand
ACATTAAGAGTACCTCTTAATTTGTTTACAACAAGAGTTGCTAATGCCTGATTCTCAATTTCATCTGCAATTATAACCAATGGTCTATCTGCAGCAGAAAGTACCTTCTCTGCAATAGCTTGGATATCTTGAAGGTTAGAAAGTTTTTTGTCTGTAACAAATATATATGGATTATCCATTAC
>DCUE01000004.1:7861-13328 GCA_002328465.1 Candidatus Dojkabacteria bacterium UBA2222 | reverse complement strand
ATTTCTTCCTGCTTTTTTATTTTCTTAGATGATTTTATTAATTCCTCTACAACAATACTTACCGCTTTATCCAAACCTCTTTTTAAAGATATTGGATTAGAACCTGCTGTAACATTTCTAAAACCTGCATTTGCGATTGCTTGAGCAAGTACTGTAACGGTAGTTGTTCCATCACCAGCCAAATCATTTACTTCCTTGGCTGCTTCTTTAAGCATTTCAACACCTACATTTTTAAATGGATCTTTCTCCTCTATCTCCTTTGCAACTGTAACTCCGTCCTTAGTGATAACTTGAGAACCAAAGGACTTAGCAATAGCTACATTCCTTCCCTTAGGACCTAATGTAGTTTTAACAGCATCTGCGATAGTGTCTACACCTGACTTAAGAGCTTTTCTTGCCTCTTCATCATATATTATTGATTTAGCCATACTAATATTTAGTAATAATTTAATCTAGTTAGTTGAAACAGCCAAGATATCATCTGTATCAAGGATATATAGCTCCTCACCATTTATTTCAATTTCTTCTGGAGAATATTTCTTGAAATAGACCATGTCTCCAATCTTGACATCAAATTTCAATATCTTTCCATCTTTTCCCTTCCCTTTGCCAAGTTTAACAACCTTACCAAAGGATGGTTTCTTCTCATCGGATGCATTTGGGGGAATTACTAAACCTCCAGGGGTTTTCTCTTGAACTTCCTCTGGTTTAACTAAGACTCTATTTCCTAATGGTTGTACTTTAATTGTTTTTGCCATTTATCTAATTTAAAAAATTAATTAGCAATTCAAAAAAGAGACTGCTAAGTATTCTAAATATATATAGGGGAAATGTCAATATCTCGAGCCTTTTAGTACTATTGAATCCTCTAATAACTCTATATTTTCAATATATCTTCCAACTAGGCCATTCTCATTCAAAGTAACAATTGATTCTGCAATACCTTTGTTAATCATCTCTATCCAGTTGGTATATTCACTAACAGGAAAGGGCCCTATGCTAATATTCTTCACATATACTTGAGCACTTTGTATATTGTCTTTGTTTAAATCTACAGATATCCATACAGAAATATCCTCATATCTAATTTTAGAATATACTATCCATTGAGAATCTTTTGGTTCGATATACATTCTCTCTAGAGAAGTACTATCTCCCATATATGAATCTAAAACTGTGAAGAAAATAGAACCCACTTCTTTTACCTCTAATTCTAGAAACTGTGTATCTGACATAGAAAGTGCAAAAGTTGATATCTTTTTAACAAAATCTATTTTCTTTACATCTTCCATATTAATTAGATACTCACTCTTCATATTACTCTCAAACTCCTTCTCCCATCTTTGATATCTCAAGAATATGTAGCCAATGAAAATTGCAACAATGAGAAATATGACTCCAAAGAATATTAAAATTGAAAAAAAGAATTTCTTCATTTCTTAATTTGATATATTACTTCCATTTCTAAATCTTCCCTTAAGCCTCTTTATGATCTTTTCAGCCATATTATACTCTCGGGGAGAAAATATCTTTGATCCTAAAAGATAGGAAAGTAAACCGTACACAGAGGTTACCCCTGTAAGCATTAAAACATATACCGTTCTACTGGTATCTAATCGGAAATCAAAGAGTTTGAATACAAAGTACATACCTACAATCATTATTAACATATTAAGAAATTTCAATAAAGCAGGATACATTGTTTCTTCCCATGAGAGCACTTTTTTAACCTTATTAAGCATAGCTGTAGCAACAATCATCTGTAAGAAATATGAAAGGCTAAAGCTTAATGCCAATCCTCCAACAGCTAGGTTAGAATCTCCTCTTGAAGTCATCCATACTGACGCATCTTGGAAAAATGATTTAAGAACAGACATAACTCCACTTCCATTAGCATTTGCTACCTGAAGTAATACTTGCTCTAATATTGGTCTCCAATCATAGTAGTGACTGAAGAAATTTGTAAGGTAATATGCTCCTAACAGATTTATTACAATACCGAAAGTAATTGCTACTAAAGGTCTCCAAGTATTCTTAAGGGCATAGAATGCCCTTAGAAGAATCTGAACTACTGTTTGCCCGACAATTGAGATTGTAAGTAAGGCTAAACACCATGCAGTAAGTAGCGTATCTTGCCAGTCGAATGCTCCTGTTCCATATACTAAACGAACAATAGGCAATCTCAGTACCAACATTATTGCCACTAAAGGAAATATCAAATACAAAGAGAGTTGTATTGAATCATTCAATACTTTCTTAAAGTTACCCTCCTCATTCTTGCAGCTATACTTTGCCAAATCTGGCAAAGCAACTTGAGCTACTGCACTCCCTATTATATTTATTGGGAAGAGATGTAAACTAAATGCAAATTTATATGCACTTAGAGCACCTGCCGTAAGTGTAAAACTAATAAAGGTGTTTACTATGGTATTAAATTGTTCTCCAAGAACTCCAACCATTCTTGGGAAAGCAAGTCTAAATGCTTTCCAAACATTTGTGTTTGTAACAATTTCTTTTACAGAGATCTCTGTTCCATTATCTTCTTTATAGTATTTAATTAACAAAGGTATCTGAACCAATAGATGAATAACAGAGCCAATTACTGCAGCAATACCTATACCCATTACATCCAATTTGAAGAATACAACCAAAATATATGTAGCTATTATCATAGCTAAGTTATAGAAAAGAGGTGCGAGAGTAGTAATAAAGAACTGTTTCCTTACTTGAAGGTACGCTGTTACAAATGCACTTATACTTAAAAAGAGTGGTGAAAGTAATCCAATCCTAAAAAGATTTAAAAACATCTTGTAATCTGACTGACCAATCCTATAATCACTGTTTAGTAGCTTGTGTGCATATTCATTATTAACAATCCAATTAGTTATCTGAGGTGCAAGGAAGAACATAACAACTACCAATACTGCACATAAAAAGAAAAAAACTAATGTTAATTGTCGAAAAAGACGATTAAATTGTTTGTTTCCTTTGTCATACAATTCATCCGTTAGAATTGGAATAATTGCGGCATTAATTGATCCTGCTACAAGAACCATAAAGATAATATCTGGGATTGTAAATGCAGCCCAGAAGATATCTAACTCATGAGAAGCTCCAAAGAGTTGTGCAAAAACCCTTAGTTTCCAAAAACCAAGGATCTTAGTTAAGAACAATATGAACATTACTGAAAATACGCTGTTTTTCTTTATCACTTTTTATAATCTAATCAATATATCTTTGGCGAATAATATAATAAGGGAAAAGACGATAGATTTCAAATATTTTTAACAGTTTCCTACTAGACTTCTATCATGTCCCTAGTAAATTATCTATTTCCAAAACAGTGCATATTATGCTCGAGAATAGGAGAAGATATTTGTAATAGCTGTATTAAGAAATTAATACATAAGCTCCCTTCCTGTTATATATGTAAAGGTCTAAATAACAATTATCTTACTCACCATAAATGCTTAGAGAAACCTATTCAATACTTCACAGGTTGGTATTTATCAAAAGATTTAGAGATAAAATTAAGAAAGAAACGATTGAATAGTTTATTCTCAATCTATGAATACCTATTAAGAATTTTAATCCTTTATTTGGATATCCAAAATCTAGTTGATAGATCATATATATACCCTATTTTGTCATCTAAGAAAGATGAATATCGTTTAAACAGATTCCTAGCTAAAAAATTTAATAGATATGGTAAAGACAAGAAAAGTATCCTTTACATAGGAGGTTACGAGAGTGATATCCAAGATACAATAGATAGAACAAAAGGGCTCCATTCTAAGGAGCCCTTTGATATCTATTTCCTAGTTCTCTTTGAACTTACTCCAAAGAGAACAGATTAACCATTTCCCATCTAATTCTCGGTCGTGGTATCAATCTCATCTAACTCTTCTAAATCCTCAACATCTAGACTATCTCCACCTAGCTCTTTAAGAGAATCTACAATGGATTGATATATTTCCCCACTATCTTGCTTGTTTACTTCAAGTATCTCTTTTGCTGCTTCTAGATAACGAACTGCATTCTCAATATCTTTATTCTCTTTAAGAATATTAGCTGCAAGAACAAGTGAAGGAATATGTTGGCCATTTATGTTTAATACCGTATTAAATGCAGATAATGCTTTTGCATAATCCTCTTTTACCATATATATCTGACCTGCTTTGTAATATGCATCATAATCCAAAGGATTTATATTTACACAGCTTTGTAAAGCAGCCAATGCATCTTCACTATAGTCAGAAAGACCAACGCTAATCAATCCAATATATACAGATGCCCTTGTATTCCAGTTTGCATATGCCAGAGGTGAAGTATTAATAGCCTCTCTTGAGAGATCAATAGAGGTATTCTTCCAAAGAGTAATACTGGATAGAATCCCTTCTTTCTCTTGATCTGTAGCGTCTTCATACTGTTCTGCAAGCAATCTTATTACTTCTAATGAAACTAAACTTGCTTTCCTATTAATATATGGATCCGAAGAATCATATTTCAAAGCCTTATCATAGTAGCCTGCCATTCTTTCTAAATACTCTTCTCTAACTTCAAATGATATTTTATCCTTATCAACATCTTGATACTCAATATTTTTCTCAATATTGTATGACTCTGCTCTGACAACATACGCAATACTTACTGTTTTTACAAAAAGGAAAATCATTCCAGCAGTAGCAGCCAAAGTTACAAATATTGTAAAGAACCAGTTTATTCCTTCCATTGTTTTGTTTATATCTTTTGAAACTTTCCCTACATTTACAGCCCAGAACTTAAGAAGGAACTCTTCGTTATTTTCTTCCTTGTTATCAAATACTATTAAAAGAAGTGTTGAAACAAAGAGAAGGAAGTATGTTAAGAAAGAGAAAGGTAAGAAGATTGAACCTAAGAAGATGAAAAGACTTGTTAAAGCAAGTAAGAAAGAGAGCGTTCCTCTCTCGCTTCTTGTTGATGCAATCTGTTTTATGAGGAGTCTTAAGTATGCAAGACCTAATATTACCCAGATTGTAACTCCAATCAATCCTCTATTAGCTAAAATTGTAAATAACTCATTAGAACCAGTTACAAATGTTGTATTCCCTAAAGCTATGGTTGCATCTGTTGCAGGTCTGAAAAGGTTATATGCTACCCCAAAGGAGTCATTTCCTAACCCTATCAATCCTCTAAGGAAGTCATTTACTATTGAAGAGCTTGCAACAATCCAGGAGATATCCGATCCTAATCGAACAGGATTTAGTGTTGTAAAGGATTCTCCTAAAACTGATTTAATAAAGGACTCATATTGTAACCCTATACTAAATGCAACAGTAAGAGCTGAAAAAACTAACAATAGTATTGGTACTGCTTTAAGCGATTTGCTTAATTTAAACCAAAGCAAAATACAAACAGGGATAGTAATCACAAAGAACAGAATTGGAATAATTGCTCCCTGATTTATTGAGAATAGAGCTAATGATAT
>DCUE01000004.1:5926-7786 GCA_002328465.1 Candidatus Dojkabacteria bacterium UBA2222 | reverse complement strand
TCCAACAACAAAGAAATTACTAATATATGGAACCCACCCCAAGATATCTACCTTAAGTACTGACAAAATACTTAATACTAACAGTACTAACAAACCGAGGGACAGAGATGTAATAGCCTTAACTATTTCATTCTTCTTTTGTAGAAATCCTCTTGCAAGATAGAAAAATAGGAAGAGAAATATCATTACAAAAAGAGCTGTACCTAATCTTCCATCATATCCCCAAAAACCCATCCATGTATCCCTTGCGAAAACAGAGGAGATTAAGAAAGAAACAAACAATAAAAGAAATATACCATCCAAAGAAGATCTAATCATCGAAACCCTTCCATCCCATATCCACTTTATAACCTCAAGGAGAATTAGTAAGGATGAGAGGAAAACAAATACAAGACCCTTAATCTTTTCAGTTGAGTCATACGGCAGTGGAACAATTAACCAAGGTATCACAAAAAGGATTGTATACAAAACTCCTCTTTGTAACTTCGAGATTATATCGAATACTGAAGATACTGGGGAATTATTCTCTTTTAACATTTTGGACAGTAAATAAATTAATCTAGAGTATATGTTAGCAGAAAAACAAGGGGGCTCCAAGCCCCCTTGAATATTTTATTCAACCACTTCTCCTTCCTTTACTTCACCCTCATCTTTCTTATCCTCTCCATCATCATCTTTTTCCTTCTTTTCTTCCTTTTTATCATTTTCCTTGCCTTTTTCTTTCTTTTCCCCTGCAGATTCTTTTGAGGCTTTTTCATACATCTTTTTACTTACTTCTTGCATCCTCTCTGTTAGTTTCTCAACCTTCTTTTCTAACTCCTCTTCATCAAAATCTGTCTTCTCTAATAATTTCTTAACCTCCTCTACCCCTTCTTCTAGGTCTTTCTTCTCATCATCCTCTATTTTATCACCGTTTTCTTTAAGTAATCTCTCAATACTAAAGCATAGAGAATCTGCATTATTTCTCTTTTCTGCCCTCTCTTTTTTCTTCTTATCTTCTTCTGCGTGTTTTGCAGCCTCTTCTACCATACTCTCAATTTCTTCATCTTTTAACCCCGTAGATGCTGTAATTGTAATTTTCTGTTCCTTGTTTGTTGCTAAATCCTTAGCATTAACATTGAGAATACCATTAGCATCTATTGTGAATATTACTTCAATCTGAGGAATACCTCTTGGTGCAGGAGGAATACCATCGAGTATGAATCTACCCAATGTCTTATTATCCTCTGCCATCTCTCTTTCACCCTGCAAGATATGTATCTCAACTCCGGGCTGATTATCAGATGCTGTGCTAAATATTTGTTTCTTCTCAACAGGGATAGTAGTGTTCCTATCTATTAGCTTTGTCATAACACCTCCTAATGTCTCTAATCCTAAAGATAGAGGTGTAACATCTAATAGTGTGATATCTTTGACATCTCCACCTAAGACTCCACCTTGAACTGCAGCACCTACTGCTACTACCTCATCTGGATTAACTCCCTTATTTGGTTCTTTATTGAATATCTCTTTTACCTTTTTAATTACAGCTGGCATTCTAGTCATACCACCAACAAGTAATACTTCATCTATATCCGAAGTACTTAACTTTGCATCCTTAAGTGCTTTCTCACATGGTTTAACGGTACTCTCTATTAATTCAGCTGTTAGCTTTTCTAAATCTGATCTGCTCATCTTTACTTTAAGATGTTTTGGACCACTTGATGTTGCAGTTATATATGGGATATTAATTTCTGTCTCTTCAGAAGTAGAAAGTTCTATCTTTGCTTTCTCTGCACCCTCCTTTAATCTTTGAAGAGCTGTTCTATCATTTTTTAGATCAACCCCTTCACTATCTTTAAAGTCTTTAGCCAATTTATC
>DCUE01000004.1:0-5908 GCA_002328465.1 Candidatus Dojkabacteria bacterium UBA2222 | reverse complement strand
ATATCAAAAGTACCACCACCTAAGTCAAAAATTGCAATCTTCTCATCCTTATGATTATCTAATCCGTATGCTAGTGCAGCAGCAGTTGGCTCATTTACTATTCTTTTGACATCCAAGCCTGCAATCTTACCCGCATCTTTAGTAGCCTGTCTTTGAGAATCATCAAAGTATGCAGGTACAGTAATTACAGCTTCTGTAACCTTCTCTCCTAAGAATTCCTCTGCATCTTTTTTCATTTTAGCCAATATCTTTGCTGATATCTCTTGGGGTGTATACCAACTATCACCCATCTTAACTTCAACACCATCGCTTTTTGATTTCCTCATTTCAAATGGAAGTAATTCCCTATCTCTTTGAACCTCTGGATCATCCCATGATCTACCAATCAACCTCTTAACGGAGTAAACTGTTCCTTCAGCATTTGTTACTGCCTGATTTTTTGCAGGAGCACCTACAAGGGTCTCTCCTTTTTCATCTACAGCAACTACAGAAGGTGTTAATCTGCCTCCTTGGGAATTTGCAATAATGTTTGGTTTACCACCAGACATATATGCCATTGCACTATTAGTAGTACCTAAGTCTATTCCTATTATTTTACTCATTTTAATATATATAAAAAATTATTTACTTTTTGTAACGACCACTCTTGATGGTCGTATTACAGTATCATCTAAAACATACCCTGGTTGTATTACATCAAATATTACACCCGGTACATCAGCATCAATTACACTCAAAGCCTCATGTAAAGTTGGCTCAAACTTACTCCCAATTTCAGGTATATATTTTCTTAACCCTATCTCTAGTAAACTTTTCTCCAAATTCCCTAATATCTCTACCACACCATTTGCCCATGAGAGAGATTTCTCTTCAAACTCTATTTCTCCCTTACTCTTAACTGCCATTGTCATATCATCCACAATAGGAATTAATTTCTCAGCTAAAGATTTTCTAGATTGCATGTATAGTAGAGAGAGTCTCTTCTGAGTATTAGCTTCTAAATTATGATAATCAGCTAATGCTCTTTTAAGTTGATTAATGATTTCAAGTTTCTCATCTTCAACCCTATCTATACTTAAAGCCAATTCTTCTATTCTTTTTTCGAACTCCTGTTCCTTTTTCAAAGCATCTCCCTTTGGAACACTTTTTGTGTTTATATTTGATTTCATACTAAATTGGTATAAATTTTAACTCCAACCCCTCATTGCATTACGCATTGAGTTTTGTACTTCTCGTAGTGCAGGCACACTCTTTGCATAGTCCATTCTCTTAGACCCTATGACTCCAATATGTGCGTTATTTGTATCCCAGAAAGGCAATTGAGTGAAAACCATTGCACACTCTCCTAGTCCCTTTATTCCTGATTCCTCACCAATAACTAAAGAGACTCCGGACCCACTATACTTTCGCATCATGTTATTCAAGAAATTACTATCTTCTAAAATATTTACTACTCTCTGTAATTTTGACCAATCTCTTAGCTCCTCATACTTAAAAAGATTAGATATTCCCCAATATCTTGAGATACTATCTAGTACTATGAATGCTACAGATTCGGTTTCTTCCGAAAGTATTCTTAATATTGAATTAAGAACAGACTCTTTAGAAAACCTATCTCTATTGATTCCTTGCCTTATTTCTACAGTAATTAAAGGATTTAAAGAGCTACTTCCTAATATATTACTTACATACATCCTGAGTGCTTGATCTGTTGGGAATCTACCAGATGACACATGACTTTTTTCAAGTAGCCCCAGCTCCATTAGTCTTGCCATTTCATTTCTAATAGTTGCAGAGCTAACCCCTAAATCATATTTTTCCAACAAAGATAGAGAACCCACTTCATCAGCGTTTTCCATAAACTCCCTAATTATCGCCATTAATATCTCTCTCTGCCTATCTGTTATACTCTGCATGTTAGCACTCCTTAAGGTTATCTGCTAAGAGTATATTGGTAAATTTGAAATGTGTCAATAATTTGTAAAATTATATATTCGGATATACACTTAAATTATTAAGTTAATAAAAAATATATGGAAGAATTTACAGAAGGAAATACTCCAGAAGAAGCAAAACACCCTACCTTAAAGAGTGATCAGAAAACTATTAAAAGCCTAATTGCCTTCTTTAAAAAGAAGGACGAGGAAGAGAATATTCCAGCGGAACCAACTACTCCAGCTCAGGAACAGGCAGTAGAAGCAGGAAGCGCAATTAACAGTACTGATAACGATTCTATAGAACCAGAAGAGGACGAAGAAGAGATAGAAGAATAATAAGATAAAGATTCTTCTCCTACCCTCTAATTATTGATTAATCTATCTATCTTTGCTATACTCTCACTCGTTATGGAAAAACTTCAATTACAAAAAAGAGAAGTGCTCGGAAAGAAAGTAAGACACCTTAGAAAAGAGGGTTTAACCCCTGCTGTTGTTTACAATTCTAAAGGAGAATCTTTTAATACCTCCATGAGTACATCAGATGCAGAGTGGTTGTACAGAAATACAACATCAACTACTATATTAGATACAGAACTGGAGAAAGATTCATTTAAGACCTTAGTTAAAGAATTCAGTATTAATCCTGTTACCGAACAGATTAATCATGTCTCCCTATTCAAAATAGATGAGAGTGTCTCAATGATATTTACTATTCCATTTAATATCGTTGGTATCTCACCTGCAGTTAAGAATAACTTAGGAGTACTAGTTAACGTCTTAGACAGTATAGATGTCAGATGTAAACTATCAGAATTACAACCATATATTGAAATTGATATTTCAAACTTAGACCGACAGGGACAAACAATCAATGTTAACGATATTGAATTGCCAAAGGGTATGTCATTAATAAATGATGACCTTGCAAATGCAACTATCGTAACTATTACGGAAGCTCAAAAAGTTGAAGAGATTGTAGTTGCACCTACTGAAGAAGAGAGTGCAGAAGGAGAAGAGACTCCTGAGGGAGAAGAGGCAACCACGCCAACAGAAGAAGCAAAGTAAAATCCGATATCTATTCATTTTCACAGTAACTGTATATAATCAGAAATGGTATCAATCATTATCACATCTTGGAAAGAACCTAATACAATAGGGAAATGTATAAGGTGTATTGCTGATAAAAAATATTCTGGTTTGAATACAGAGTTTGAAATAATACAACTATCTCCAGATAAAGAGACTTTAGATGCGGGCTTAGAGGAAGCCAATAAACTCCATTTATCACAAAAGGAGTATATTCAAATACAAGATCCAAGAAAGGGAAAGCCTTATGCTTTGAAATTAGCCTTTAAAAAAGCAAACGGAAATATTCTTATACTTACAGATGGAGATACCTATTTTGAGAGAAACTCTATTAAAAACTTACTTATTCCTTTCGAAGATATTACCATTGGAGGTGTAAGTGGGAGACCAGTATCAATGGATAGTAAATCAACTATGATGGGATATTGGGGACATCTACTATCAGATGCTGCACATCACAGGAGAATTTCAACAATGAATTCGAAAGTTAAGAACTACTATATTAGTAATAAACATTTTTTCCCGATGAGTGGATATATAATGGCTACTAGAAATTATGCCTTTGATATACCTCAAAATGTTCTCTCAGATGATGCCTATATCTCCTATTCAATTAGAAATGCAAGTAAACAGATTGCTTATGCACCAGATGCGAAGTGCTATGTAAAATACCCGACTACTCTAAAAGATTATTATAAACAGAAGGTAAGGTCCCTTGGAGGATTTGTTCAATTAAAAAACTTTGGAGTATTTAAGAGAGATAAGCAAAGTAGAAGTATCCTTATAGAATTAAATTACTC
Source organism: Candidatus Dojkabacteria bacterium UBA2222 (assembly GCA_002328465.1). GTDB lineage: Bacteria > Patescibacteriota > Dojkabacteria > SC72 > SC72 > UBA2259. Next base: position 2,085 of record DCUE01000004.1, on the reverse strand, counting down.
TTTCTTTGCAATTAGATATGCCCGTAATATTAAAGAACTTCAATGGTCTCTCTTACTATTCCCTATTCGATTAGTTACTTGGTTTAAAATTCTTTGGGAAAGAGTTCTCCTAAAGAAGGATATGCCTAAATCGGGATGGGAAAGAATTGAGAGTACTAAATAAAAAAGGAAGGTTACCCTTCCTTTCTAATTTCATTTAAATCTAGATTACCATCTAAAATGAGCAAATGCTTTATTAGCTTCTGCCATTCTCTCTACATCGGCTTTCTTTTTAATAGCATCTCCCTCGCCATTAAAGGCATTGAGAATCTCAATTTCAAGAAGTCTATCAAATGGTTTACCTGTTTTAGATCTAGAGGTATCAATAATCCATCTTACTGATAATGTCTCCTGTCTTCTTGGACTAACTGGAACAGGAACTTGATAGTTAGAACCACCAACCCTTCTTGATTTAATCTCAAGTGCAGGTCTTACATTATCAATTGCAGTATGGACGAATTCAATAACTGGGGTATTGGCTTTCTTTGCACCTGATTCTATTGCGGAATATACTAGTTCTTCTGCTATTGATTTTCTTCCACCCTGCATTACCTTGTTAATTATTCTACCAATAACCTCGTCATTATATTTTCTATCTTTTGCAATTATTCTTTTTTTAGCTCTCTTTCCTCTCATTACTATTTATTAATATGTTATTCTGTTTCTGGTCTCTTAGCACCATATTTAGATCTCGCTTTCATTCTTCCCTTTACTCCTGCAGTATCATACTTTCCTCTTACAACAATATACTTTACACCAGGTAAGTCTCTCTTTCTTCCAGCCTTTACCATCACTACTGAGTGCTCTTGAAGGTTATGTCCCTCTCCTGGTATATATGCAGTTACTTCCATTCCATTAGAAAGCCTCACTCTTGCAACCTTACGAAGTGCAGAGTTAGGTTTCTTTGGAGTCATAGTTTTAACCTGTATACATACAGCTCTCTTAAATGGGTTATTAACTTTTTTATACCTATTTTTTAAAGGATTAAAATTTGTAGCAAGAGCAATATGTTTTCTCTTCTCTCTCTTCGCTACTCTAGGTTTTCTTACTAACTGGTTAATCGTCGGCATGGTTCGTATTATACAACAAAATCAATTAAAATTTAATCTCTTCGAGATCATTTAGTTCGGATAAGGCAGCGCTATCTCCAGAAGGTATTCTTCTACCAATGATAACGTTCTCTTTCATTCCTCTTAAGAAGTCTGTTTTACCAAGAATTGCACTATTAGTCAAAACCCTTACCTGCTCTTGGAATGACATAGCTGAAAGGAAGCTCTCAGTATACAAGGCTGAAGCCTTAATACCAAGTAGTTTTGGAATAATTAGAGCCTTCCTCTTCTCGTTTCCAAGAAGTATGTTATTTTTAACCTCTGAAACAAACCTATTAACCATTGAACCAACCAAATACTCTGTATCTCCTGAGTCCATAACCTTTCCTAATCTTGCCATCTGCCTAATTACGACTTCTATATGAATATCATCGATAGGTACTGCCTGTTCGTTGAACACTTTCTGAACCTCATCAAGTATATATTTCTGTGCAACTTGAATCCCTGCGACATCTGCTAACTTCTTTGGATCTACAGAACCCGCGATAAGCTGAGTACCTGCTTCTATTTCATCTCCCTCATTTACTAGTACTGGGATATTTGGTAATACTGATACACTCTCCTCTGCCTTCATTGAACCAGCAAGTGTTAAGACTCCTCCTTCAATTTTTGCTACTCCATCAAATGGTGATTGTTTCTCCATTCCGTCCGAGTCAATGAATATTGCTTGTCCATTTTTAACTTGTGCTCCATCTGTTACCAATACACTTTTTGAATCAGAGACTATGTAATCTCTTACCATCTCTTTTTCTCCAACAATTGTAATTGTAGCTGAATCATCCTCTGCCCTATCAACATGAACCTTACCCTTAATACTTGATACCTCGGCAGTAGCCTTTGGAGACCTAGCTTCAAATAGCTCCTCTACTCTTGGCAACCCTTGAGTAATGTCAGTTGTTTGAACTCCTCCTTTATGGAATGTCTGCATAGTCATCTG
>DCUE01000078.1 GCA_002328465.1 Candidatus Dojkabacteria bacterium UBA2222 | reverse complement strand
CAGGAACAATTGCAACCATATCTTCGCTCAAAATATTCTCCTTCCCATCGATAACAACCTTTGCTTCACCTTGCTCAACCCTGAAGAACTGATCTACATTTTCATGAATTTCTTCACCTATCTCCTCTCCCGGTTTAAGAGCCATAACCACTAATTGCATGTTCTTTCCTGTAAAAAGAACTTGTCTAAAATTGGTGTTATTTAGGGTCTTTTCTTCAATATTATCTATGTATCCCATGATATTAAAATTTACAATTTATATACCTTATAATATCTCACATTACACAATGACTTTCAAGGAACATAGACATCCTAAGAAGAAATAGTATATATTTATATATTCAATATATTCACTTAACTACCAAAGTATATGTTTCTATCAAATAAAACAATAAGTAGATATATCCACGAGGGAAAGATTATTGTACAAGGGGATTTACATATTGAGACAAAGGGAATTACCGTTAATTTAGGAGATGAATTGCTTATACCTAAAGAAGGACAACTCTTTGATACTAAAAATCCAAAGAAATTAGAATATGACAAGTATAATCTAAGAAAAAAACCTTACATCCTTAAACCTGATGATTTTGTATTGGGTTGTACACAACAAAGTATTAGAACAGACAGGGATATAATAACAATGGTAGATGGACGATCTACTTATGCTAGGGCCGGGATGACTATTCATTTGACAGCTCTTGTTTTAGATGGTGTTCCGTTTAATTCAGAGATTTCTGTTTTGGAGATAAAAAACTTGGGAAAGTTTGATATAGTCTTACATCCGGGAGAAAAAATAGGAACATATCTTTTTGCAAAACTCTCCGAACCTATTGTAGGAGATAAAGTTAGTAGATATACAAATCAGTGGAGTGTAACTCCCCCTAAGATTTAAGTAAACGTTTTACTTCATCAATATCATTCCAATTATACTCCGTATCACCGAAACAAAGTGATCGTTCATGAGCCTTGCCGGTTATAATGACCGTGTCACCATCTCTAGCCAGTTTTATTGCTTTCTTAATTGCATCTCTCCTAACCTCTACATTTCTGTTATCATAATCAAACCTAATTAACTTTCCTCTGCCTCCTCCCTCTTTCCATCCCCTTCCTATCTCATCATTAATCTCTTTAAGATTTTCAGTTCTAGGATCTTCTGCAGTAAGAATGGTAATATCAGCTAGCTGGTTAGATATCTTTCCCATTTCATATCGTTTAGTAGTGTCTCTCAGACCTGCACAACCAAAAACATGTATTACTCTCCCTTCTGTGATTGCCTTAACAGTTTCTAATGCCTTTAAAGTAGCATTGAAAGTATGAGCAAAGTCAACAAATACTTTAAACGGTTTTTGTAGAATTAATTCCATACGACCACTAACACCTTCAAAACTCTTGATGAATTTAACAATATTTTCAAGCTCTACCCCTTCATTCATACACACTCCACAGGCAAGTAAAAAATTACTAACATTATATTTACCGTAGATAGGAAGATGCACATTAAAGTTATCAATCTTAGTATTAAGATTAAACTTTAAACCATCTAAATCATCTATATCCGTAGCATAAATATCTGCCTTTTTATTTTCTAGCCCATACTTCATAGTTCTACCCAAGGAAATACTATTAAGGAAATCGTATGAGTTATCATCCATATTAAGAACTATTACAGAATCGGATTTACTATGTTCCTTAATTAGTAAAGATTTGGCTTCTAAATATCTCTTGTACGTCTTGTGATAATCCAAGTGTTCATTGGTTACATTTGTATACCCAATGGTATTAAATTTAATACCGGCTACACGGCCTTGCTCCAGCCCATGAGATGTTACCTCTACTATGATATGAGTACATCCGAAATCCAGTGCTTGGTTAAAAAGGTTAAACAGCTCCTGTGCAGTAGGGGTAGTAGTGTGAAATCCGATATTAATTTCTTTATCTCCTATTTTAGCTGAAACTGTACTAATTAATGCCGGATTAAAACCTCTGTTTTTAAGTATATGGTAAATCATGGTACATGAAGTAGTCTTACCGTCCGTACCTGTAATCCCTATTAATCTTGTATCTTTGAAATCAAGAGAGTAGAGTGGAGCAATATCGGATCTATAAAACGCTTCTTGCTGACTTTCACTTAACAAACCGTCCTCGAAATCCCCGATAATACTCTTGTACATTTCCCCAACCTCATATGCATCTATACCGGGATTAATCTCCTTTAATTGTTTAATTAGCCTTTCTGGTATATTGTAGGTATATATAAAATACGCAACATCCCCAAAGCTTCCCTGCGGATTTTCATATTTAATTTCTGCTCCTAACTCTTCTAACTCCTTGGTCTTAGAAGTATTTTTCAGATCAAATCCGATTACGTTTACACCACAAAGTAGGAGAAATTTGGCAATATAGTAGGCACCACTACCACCTATTCCGACTATAGAGACTCTGTCTACATCATATCTGTTCATTCTGTATCTTCGTTAATTTAGAAGTTTTACTGTGTCTAACATTCTTCCCTCTTTTGTTCTCAGCCTTAATATCCGATATTTTCATAATTAAATAGTCCATTAATTGGTAATTTCCCGTTTTTATACATAGTAATATATAATATGCTGAAGTATATTAAATTTGAAGTGGTCTTTATACACCCAATTTTAATGAAAGGATAGGAATTTCTATTATTAGAAGTGAAACCCTTACATACCTACACAAAAAGAAAGTGTGAGGAAAGAAACTAACATGCCATTGTATAAAAATTCACCTAACTTAAAAACCCAGTACCACCTATCTAATTAATAAGACATAATTGTGGAGAACTATGCGAAAGAAAGTAGTTGTAAGTGACAAAATGCAGAAAGGATATGTCTATTATCTAGTTGAACCTATCGGAAGAAATTTTGACCCAGAATTTAAACCAGAACTAACTCCGAAACAGATGCTTGAATTGGGGGTATTCGGAGGGAAATATATGACAGATTGTAAGAATGAATTCCCAGAGGATTGGTTTGAAAATGCAAAACTTTCTCCAAAAAAGAAAGACACTACCCTTAATTATTTCGGTGTAGAGGCCAGTATGCCTCTATCTTATTGGCAAAAGAAGGGTTGGATATACCACGAGGATCCAAGAGGGTGGTTTCAATGGTATTGTAGATACTACATGGGACGAAGAATTCCCTTAGAAGATAGAAGACAAATTAAAAGATGGAAAGCTATAAAAAGGCATGTTGCAGCAATTAAAAAAAACTGTTCCCCTAGGGATCTTGGTTGCAGGAGGAAACAAAGACAAGCATTGTTACACTGGGCTTATGATAGTAGAAAAATATGAGAGATGACTCCTTGGAACAGAGAGAACTAATCCTCTTCAAGGGATTTCTAATTATTGGCCTCTACAAGTTTACGATGATTCCGGGATGACCTGATAACATATCTGTACGCAGGGCCGAAGATATTATCTAATAAGTTTTCACCTACTACAAAGAATTTGATTTTCCCGTCTCGACTTCTATTTGCATCCGTAACCAACTGGCACCAATTAACCCATTAAAAACTTTTCTTTCTATACTGTTCATGTAAAATTTAGAATAATCGAATTACAATAAAAACTATAGGATATTATACTAACTATAAGAAGTTTTTTCAATTACAACACGACATTAGAAAAACACCTAGAGTTCATATTTAAATCTTTCAATTCCTCAATATTTTCTATTACAAGCAGATGTACATCTTCCGGAAGTATAAAATCTTTAGGTAACTCATATCCTCCTACATTTATCCAAACTACAGACTTACAACCTGCTTGTATTGCCGGAATTATATCTGCATTAAAATTATCTCCCACAGTTAGGGTGTTTTCTGGTCTTGTATTTACTTTGGAATACGCCTCTGACCAACTTTTTGCGTCTTTGCTTGCGGTTATTGGTACTGCTATATAAGGAAATGTATCAACTCCATCTATAAGTGAAGCTATGTACTGGATTTTTATCTCTGTCCAATCCTCTTGAGCATGAGAATTAAACACTACTTCTCTTCCTGAAGATAGTATTAATTCCAAAATCTCTTTTGTAGCAGAATATGCCTTTGGAGAAGTTTTGTAATGCTCCTCCTGGTAGGATATTATTCTCTCTCTCATCCCGTCTGTAATATCTCCCAAGTTAAGTTCATTTAGGTAATTAGTCAGTGCTATCTCGTACTGTTTTCCTATTAAAACCGGTTCCCTTTTATTTCTGTAATATACGGCATAGACTTCATTTTCTATCTGTCTACTAATTTCTTCCCAATAACAAGGAGATATCTCTACCGGAAATTCTCCGGGTATCTCTAAACCCAAGGCATAAAGTGTTTTATGGAATTGTTCTCTTGTATTTAAAATTGTATTGTCTATGTCAAAAGCAACAGCCTGTATATTTCTCTGTTGAAGGTATTCTAGTAGTGGGGCAGAGTTTT
>DCUE01000054.1 GCA_002328465.1 Candidatus Dojkabacteria bacterium UBA2222 | reverse complement strand
ATATTTAGGTCAAGAGTGTAATACTACAAGTCTTACATTATGAAAGAATTATTTATTAAAGAGAGATATCTTAAAATGACCAATTGAATTAACAGGGTACCTAATAGTGAAGAAGAAGTGTTTCTAAATATCCTCTATTCTAAGGTATAACTTCTGATATGGTTGATATATCTAACTATTCATCCCATTTAATATCTGCACCAAGCTTTTGAAGGTTTTCTACAAAATTAGGATGAGCTCTCTTAATTGTATCTGCATTAAGAATTACACTCTCCCCTTCTATTGTCAAAGCAACCATTAGCAGTGCTACTGTAGCCCTAATGATATTAGGAGCATCTACGGTTGTAGGTCTTAACTCTTTACCACCAAATACAATTACTCTATGAGGGTCACACATTACAATATGTGCTCCGAATTTAATCATTTCTGGAATCCAGAAAAGTCCTCCCTCATACAATTTATTCCAAAACATTGTATTACCCTCTGCTTTAACTGCAAGTGCCATTATTAATGGTAAAAGGTCTGTTGGAAAGTATGGCCATGGAGCTGCTTCGACTTTTTGAAGCAAATTCTTTGTAAAAGGTTCAACTACCTTCAATTTCCCATTACTTTCTGAATATGCAGTATCTCCATCATATTTAATTTCAACTCCAAATTTTGCGAAGGTTTTGTTTATTAAAGGGAAATGATGTGGTATTGCATTATTTACACGAACTCTACCACCTGTCATAGCACCTAGTGCAAGTAAGGTAGTTATTTCATGATGATCGGAAGAAATTGTAAACTCAGTTCCATGTAATTCCTTTACACCATGAACAGTCAAAGTTGAAGAGCCAATTCCCACTATCTTCGCTCCCATCTGTACTAGGAAGTTACATAAATCTTGGACATGAGGTTCAGAAGCAGCGTTAACCATTACAGATGTCCCCTTTGCAAGTGAAGCTGCCATAACAAAATTCTCTGTTGTTGTAACAGACATATAGTCTTGCCAAAGGCTATCTCCTTTTAATCCGTTCTTTGCTTCTATTAAGATTTTCTCATTTGATTTTACCTTTGCACCCAACCCAGTTAAGATCTCAAGATGAGGATCTAATTCCCTTATACCCAAAGAGCAGCCACCGATTTCCTGTTTTACCTCTAACACCTTATGTCTGTGAATCAATGGAGCAAGGAGTAAGACAGCACCTCTCATTCCAAGTGGAAAACCTGTATCACCAAAAGACTTACAAAACTTCGAGTTATCAATTTCAAGAATTTCTTTCTCTTTATCCCATTTAACAGTTGAACCTAATTCCTGCAATAGATCGATTAGCTTCCCAACATCAGTCAATTCTGGGAAATTCCTGATTACAATGGGTTCATCTGTTAGTAGAGTAGCACAAAGAATTGGGAGAGCTGAATTTTTATTTCCTGCAGGAGTAATTTCCCCATTTAACTTATTTCCCCCCTTAACTATTAAGTTTGCCATATTGGTTTTTTAGATAATATTAATTTCACATTCTAAATCTAAATCTGTATGAGATTTAAAATCAAGTTTCATCTTATCAATAAAGGAGAGGATATCCATACCAGAGGCCTCTCCGTAATTTGTAACAATTAATGGATGATATATCCATGTCCCCACCTCTCCCTCTTTCCTATTCTTCCATCCAAGTTGTTCAAGAATATATGCTGCAGGAATCTTAACAATATTTTCATCATTTGTATCAAATTTTGGTAGTTCAGGATAAATTTTAATAAGTCTCTCATATTCAGAAATTGCTATTTCAGGATTTTTAAAAGTACTTCCACAAGATCCATACTCTTCTACCTTTGGTAATTTACTATCTCTAATCTTTGAGATACTATAATAGATATTCTGAGGATTTATTTTCTTCCCCAGTAGGTCCTCTTTTATTCCAGCATAAGAGAGATATTTTTCATCAATTTTGTTTTTAAATTTTTCAAGCTTGAAAATAACACTTTTTACAATTACTCTATCTTTCAATTCATTTTTAAATATACTATCCCTATATCCAAACTTACACTCTTTATTCTGTAATATCTCTTCCCTCCCACTCTCTAAATCTATTATCTTGACCTCTTGTAAAAAATCCTTAATTTCTGCACCGTATGCCCCAACATTTTGTATAGGGGTAGCTCCTACTGTTCCAGGTATTTTTGCTAAATTATGTAATCCAACTAATCCTTTTTTTGTACTCCATTTAACAAAGGAGTCCCACTCTTCCCCTGCATTAACTTCTACAGTGATGTAATCATCAGTTTCTTCTAATATTTTCTTGCCTTTGTTTCTGATTAGAATGACAGTACCAGGAAAATCTTTTGTAAAAAGAATATTCGAACCACCTCCTAATATTAGGAAGTTTCTTTCTTTGAAAACCCCTTGCAATTCTTTATTTGAGAAATCCTCTTCTTGCTCAATAGTACACAGTGTGTTTGTTTTAACCTCTACACAAAAAGTATTTAAGCCTTTGAGTGAGATATTGTGCTCTGTCCTCATTAGGTTAAGTATATAACAGATGAAATCAAAACAGTAGATTGAATTATTTTAAGAAAGTCTTAAGAATATCTTCAAGGATACTGTATATCGCATTGGTTGGGAAAAGAGATTCTAATTTTTCATAATCTATTTTTCTTACTTTTAGTTGATTTTGCAATCTCTCAATCTCTTCCTCTATCTTACAATCATTTAAATACTTTTCTTCAAGTATGTTAGAGGTTCCTATGTCTGCTAAGACTTTTGCATTTAAATACTGTTCATTGTGTGTTACCCATGGTATTGGGATAAAAAGGGCATTCTTTTTTAATACTCCTATTTCATATACACTATTTGCTCCAGATCTTCCTACAAAGACATCCATATTATTTAATACATACCCAATACTATCGCTATCAATATATTTTTTTATCACAAGCCTTTCTTGATACTCTTTTCTTAATTTGGTTTTTACATCATTAGCTTTCTCAAAATCTTTAAATATCTCGTTATCTCCAGTTTGAAGTAAGATACGATATTTTCTTAGAAGAGAATTAAACGAATCTATAACCTTGGTATTTATACTATGTGAGCCTAGACTTCCCCCTGAAATATACACAAAAGGAACCTCTTTATTTGTTACCATTAACCCTACTATCTCTTTATCACTCTTCTCTGTTTTTTGTTTCTGAAAGATTTCTTTTCTCACTACATTTCCAACATGTAAGGCTTTTCCTTTTGGGAAATATGAAAGAGAATTTTTAAAGGCAACAAAAACCTTTTTTGCAAATCTCCCTACCACCTTATTTGATACTCCGACAGATGCTGTCTGTTCATGTAGATATATTGGAACCTTTGACAACCAACCTGCAATACAAACAGGTACAGAGACAAAGCCTCCTGAAGATATTATTAATGTTGGTTTGCACTTTCTTACTATTGAAACTGAATCGAAAAAACCAAGTAAAGATCTGAAAAGCAAAGAGAGTGTTCTTGGAGAAATACTTCGTTGAAGCTTACCTGCTCTGATGAAATATGTTTTAAATTTTGAATCTTTAAACTGTTTTTGTTCAAGAGAGTTCCCTACTTCCTCTCCCTCCATACCAAGATCTCCTCCAACATATGTAATGTTGTTAATAGGGATATCGTATTCTTCTATTAAGGTATTTATTACGCTTTTCGCAACGGAGAGATGTCCTCCACTTCCTCCTCCTGTTACCATTATTTTTAATTCAGATTTAAGCATTTTTTGTATATTTACTTACATTTAGAAGTAATCCAAAAGCAATCATTGTTACTATTGTACTAGATCCTCCATATGTTAGAAATGGTAATGGTATTCCTGTTAATGGAATGAGTCCAACATTTGCAGCCATATTTAGGAATGCTTGACATGCTAACCATACGGTAATCCCTGTTGCAAGAAACTGTCCCTGCTTATCAGCAGCACTTAGTGCTATCTTAAATCCTCTCCAAAGAAAGAATACCCAAGAGAGCACTACTAATGCTCCACCCCACAATCCTAATTCTTCAAGAAGTACTGCAAATGTAGAATCTGTAAAAGCTGTATTTTCAACCAAATACCCAAACCGCTGTCTTGATTGACCAAAACCCTTGCCCCAGAATCCTCCACTCCCAATTCCTATTAATATCTGTTGCATTTGATATCCACTTCCTCTTGGGTCAGCGACTTCACCTTTAAATATTAGATTTAGAAAAGTTTGTAACCTCTGCATCCTATATGGTTCTAAAGCTATTGCTACTACACCAAGAACAAAAGCAAGGGGTATAACTGCCAATGAGCCAATACGATGTGCAGTATCTTTCCCTGAAACAAAGAACATGATGAAAGCTGTAAGACATATTATCATTGCAGTACCTAAGTCCGGTTCAAAAAGTATTAAAAGAGCAACTATTCCAAGTATTGCAACAAAGGGTAATAGGTTTTTAAGAAAGCCTTTTTTAAAGGAGTCTTCAAATTTTGAAAAAGAGTACTCTTTATTAGAGAACCAACTTGCGAAGTACATTATGATTGCTAATTTTGCAAATTCAGCGGGCTGTATTTGTGGTAAGCTTCCAACTTGGAACCATCTTTTCGAGCCATTAACCTCTTGTCCAACTAGTAGTACTAATATCAACAGTATTATTACTCCAATTAGGATTGGAAATGAAAATTTTAAAATTTTTCTATAATCAATTAGATATGCAAAAAAGCCTAGAATCCCACCGAAAAGTAACCAACCCACTTGAAGTGTTAAGAAGTAGAATTGATTATTGAAAGGTGGCTGATTCGCTTTATATACACTTGCATCATATATCATGATAGCACCAAAGATTGCCATTCCTATCATGAATATTAGTATTGATTTATCCGGTGAGTGATGTTCACTTGAAACTTTTCTTTTTGGTTTTCTTTTACTCGACATTGTATGTCTATTAATATACTATATATCTTAATATGACTCAAAGAGGTAAGAAAATTGTTATAGCAGTTGGAGGTCCAGGAGGATCAGGTATTACAACAATATCCAAGATGATAGAGGAGTACTATGAGATTAAACATGTATATGCGGGAGACCTTTTTAGAAAAGCTGCAAAGGAAAAAGAGATAGAGCGTTTTGAGGAGTTTCTTCAGCAAATATCAAAAGGTGGAAACAGTTTGGATTTAGAGATAGATACTCTTCTTGAGGAGTATGCAAATAAGGGAGATATTGTAATTGATAGTAAAATATTTGGAGCATTAGCAAAAGTAAAAAATATTCCTTGTAATGTTTCAATATGGTTAGATGCAAAACTAAATGTAAAGGTAAAAAGACATTTGGATAAGGAGAATCTTAAAGGTTTAAAAAGATTTAAGAGATATTTTGAGATTAGACATAATCTTAAGAAGAGATATAGAATTGATAAAGAGAAATATTGGAGGTTGTACAAGATTAAATATGACAAACCAGAGCTATACTATGATATTGTTTTAGATACTTCAAATATGAATGAATTGGAAACCTTTGATTTAATTTTAAAAAAGATAAAAGATGGAGGACACATTAAAAAACAGTAAACCTGCCGATGTACAACCTCAAGATATTACTGAGCATATAGATCCTGCCTTGCCAAAAGAGTATATTGAGAACAAAGAAACCCCTGAGGATTTAGATATTACATGGAGCAGATGGAAGTGTCTTAAGTGTGGTTATGTATATGAGGGTGTTGATGGTTTAAAGAAATGTCCAAAATGTGGGAATGAAGACCCTGATTTTCTCGTAGATGTTGATTAAGAAGTGCCGAGAGGGGGAATCGAACCCCCACTCTATTGCTAGAACGGGATTTTAAGTCCCGCGCGTCTGCCTGTTCCGCCATCNNAAGGGATTTAATCTGTTTTTGAAATATTAAAGGAATAAAGGAGAAGATAATAAAGGCGATTAAGAATTCGGCAAATTCAGGTACATAATTTAATACCATAATATTAAGAATTGTATTAATTGATAACTGCTTTTCTAAAACAAAGGTAATAAATATACCAAGGATTAAATATACAATATATATCTCTAAGACTCTCTTTAAGGTATTTTTAAAATCAAATCTTTTGTTATTCTGAATTCTAAGACCAACAGTATATGCAGAACAGAAAAGAAATATTGAAAAACATAGTGTTGCACCTGCAGTAGTAAATATATCAAGGATTAGGTTGTTGCCAGTATAAAGAAGAGCATTAACATGGGTAATAGTCATTAGAAGAATAGCGATAGCTCTTAGAAAGTCAATGCCAAGTTCTCTCTTTTTCATATATTAGTTATATCATAATATGAGGAAGTAAGGTGACGATGGGACTCGAACCCATGGTAGTGGTTTTGCAGACCACGGCCTTAACCAGCTTGGCTACGTCACCCTGTTGATTAAGATCCAATTACATCTCTGACTATTGAAATTTCAAGGATACTGTTTTTGGATCTGTTTTCAATAGAACTGCCACTAATAATAGCAATTTTATCATTTAAATCCAACTCCCCATATGAATATACACACTCTACTGCCCTTTGCACAGCTTCATCCCTATCTTTTGGGAAATCTTTTAGAAAGAAAGCTTTAACACCTCTTAACAAAGAGTTTTGCCTAACTCTCTGTATACTGTTTCCTACTTCCCATATAGGAATGGAGAGCCTGTGTCTGGATATACTTTGTGATGTTTTCCCACTTTGCGATATTACGACTATTCCCTTAATACTAAGATTATCAACGATATCAAGTAAAGAGTTGCATAGAACATCAGTTTCCATACTTGCCTCTGTTAGACCTTCTACTTTTTGAGGTTTAAGAACATTCTCTACTTTTAAGGCAATACTGTTCATAATTTTTATTGCCTCTGCAGGATACTTTCCTGTTGAAGTTTCCGCAGAAAGCATTACTGCATCACATCCATCCATAACTGCATTTGCAACATCACTTACCTCAGCTCTAGTAGGTATAATATTTTCTCTCATTGATTCTAACATCTGTGTAGCAACTATTACTGGTTTCCCTACGCTTCTACATTTATATATTATCTGTTTTTGGACAATAGGGACTTCTTCAAAGGAAATTTCTACTCCCATATCTCCCCTTGCAATCATTACTCCATCTACGAAATTTATTATTTGGTCAAAATTATCTATACCCTCTCTATCCTCTATCTTTGCAATTAATTTTGTTTCACTCTTTCCCATTATCTCTCTTACCTTAGCGACATCGTTTATACTTCTGACATATGAGGCAGATACATAATCAAAATTATTATCAACTGCAAATTTGATATCATCTCTATCCTTTTGACTCAATGAAGGAAAGGCCAGATGTGTATTTGGAATATTTACAGTCTTCTTAGGTTTAAGAATTCCCCCCTGAACTATCTCACAATGTATTTCATCGTCCTTTATGTCTAAAACATTAAGAACAATATTACCATCATCCAAAAGTATTTTTGTATTTCTAGAGATATCTTTATGTAGAGAAGAATATGTTATTGGAATATACTTTTCTCCTATATTGTTCTCTGAAAATTTTTCTTCTGATATTACAATAACAGTATCTCCATTCTTAAGTACTTTCTCATCCTCAAAACCTGTCACACGTATTTTATACCCTTTGGTGTCTAACATGAGGGCTACTCTTGGAGATATATCCCTTATGCTTTTAGCTACTCTTGAAAGTTCTTCAGAATCTGCGAAAGAAGCATTTATTCTTGCAACATCCATACCATTCGAGATCATCTCTCTGAGTGTAATTTCGTCCCAAGAAGAAGGTCCTATTGTTGCTATAATTTTGGTCTTACAAAACTGTTCCATATATATTCAATATACCCTAAGTTGTATAACTTCAACAACAATCTAGCTATCCTATATTATTTCCATTTGCAAAGATGTATATCAAATATGTAGAATACTAACATGTATATATGTAATATGAGTATGTAAAAGTATGACAAAATTTCTAAGAAATTTAATTCAATATATGCTTAGTGCCTATTTTGTTTTAACTGTTTATAAAGGTATAACATTACCAACAAACCCTGTATATTTAATATCTTCTCTTCTAATTCTCTCTATCCTAGTCTTCTTAGCATCAGCCATATTGAATTTCCTTACCATTAAAGTCAATCTTATTACAAATTTCCTTATGACCTCCCTCCTATGTGTTGGAGGATTCTTCCTACTTCAAGAGTTTCTCCCAGGTTTTAATATAGAGGAGTATGCTTTCGAAGGTATTAATACAGGGAGTTTAGTAATCCACCCATTTCCAGTTACTGTATTAATTTCTATGATTATGGGAAGTGTTACCCATTCCCTAATATGCTCAACTTTGAAACTTCTTGAGAAAAGTTCATAATATTGTATAATCAGGTCTATGAATTCAAACATACAAAATATTCTTTTATTTGTACAAATTGGGGTTTGTGTATTAGTTGTTATTTCTGTGTTATTACAGAATAGAGCAGAAGGACTCGGAAAGATGTTCGGTGGAGGAGGAGAGGTCTTTAGAACAAAAAGAGGTTTAGAGAAATTTCTTTACTATTTTACGATCACTTTAGTTATTCTCCTCGTATTGATATCACTATTGATATATAAATACTCGGTTTAGAGACAGAATGACCAACTCAAAGCAGGAAGAAAAGAAAATTCAAAATAAGTCAATGAAAGAGGCCTTCAAATCGATTCTCCCTTCTCAAAATGTTATTAAGGTAGGAGCAAAGAAACCTAAAACTGCTATTAGAGATTGGTTTTGGAATTATCCATTAAATTTGAGGCAATTCTTTAAAGAGACAGCACCATTGAGCTTCATTGTACTATTTACAATTATAGGGGCTTTCGTATTTACATATCTTACAAGCTCTTCATTTGCTAGTGTGATGTCTCAAGAGAGAGAAGACATATTTGTCGAAGGTAGTGTCGGAGCAATATCATCTTTTAATCCGATATTTACCTCTCAAAGTAATGTTGATGCTGATATAAGGGCTTTAGTATTCGAAAAATTTATAAATATCTCCAAGGAAGGAATCCCTATCAAGGGTATTGCCCAAGAATGGAAAGTTTCCTCAGATGGGAAGACGTATGATATTACAATTTCACTTGATCACAAGTGGCAAGATGGACAACCTTTGACAATAGATGATGTTCTTTTTACATTTGAGGTTTCTAAAGAGCTTGCTTCAAAATATAACCATGATACTATTGGCTCTCCTTTGGTTGATGTCAAAATCTCAAAGATTTCCGAAACCCAATTACGGTTTGTTCTTCCCGAAAGTAATGCTACCTTCTTTGAAGCTATAGCGGTATATATTGTTCCAAAACACAAACTAGAGAATACAACTGTTTCCAATTTACCTTTTGATTCATTCGCAAAATACCCTCTTGGTTCTGGTCCATATGAAGTATATAGATCTGAACCTAATGTTGTTTACCTTAGAGCTTCACAACACTTTTGGGTTACACCTAAGATTGAAACAATAGTATATAGATTGTATTCAAATTATGATGCACTAGAAGCAGCCTTTAGAAATGGAATGTTAGATGCAATAGGGAGTGTAGATGAGTTTAGTATGTCCTATACTGATGAGTATTCAGGATATGTGAAAAATTCTGTTACCTTAGAATCCAGACTTCGAATGATATTTTTCAATACTAGAAAAGAGAGGCTTGAGAACAAAGAACTAAGAATAGCTTTGAATCATTTAACTCAAAAGGAATTACTTCTTGAGAAAGCTCACATTTCTGGTGAAGTAATAAATGGTCCAATTTCAAAAAGTTCTTGGGCATACAATGAGAATAATGTTATTAAATATGAATATGACAAAGAAAAAGCTCAGAGTATTTTACAGAATTTAGGATATACAAAAAATGACAATAGTGGATATTTTGAAACAAATGATAAGAAAATACTTAGCTTTACTCTCAGTTACTATGATAACGCTCTAAATGAAAGGATAGCATTAGCTCTTAGAAATCTTTGGAAAGAAGAAGGAGTTGTTTTGAACTTGGAACCTCTGACATATGTTCAATTAACCCAGGAAATAGTTGCAACTAGAGATTTTGAGCTTTTGATGTATGAGGTTGAAACTACGATAGATCCTGATCAATATAACCTATGGCACTCATTAAAAACTAATTATCCAGATTTAAATCTCTCAGGGTATACATACGAGAGAGTAGATATTCTTTTGGAAGAAGCAAGAAAGAGTTTAAAAGTAGATAAAAGGACATTTAACTACGGTCTTTTCCAGAAGTACTTGACTCAAGATGTTCCAGTTATCTTTCTATATCACCCTAATTATATATATGTTGTTAGGGAGGGTGTAAGCATAAGTGATATTAGTAATATCATTTTCCCTTATCAGAGATTTGAAAATATAGCTTACTGGAGCAAATAAATCTGCCAGAAGGGGGAGTTGAACCCCCACCCTCTTAACGAAGACTACGTTCTGAACGTAGCGTGTCTGCCATTCCACCATTCTGGCTTAGCATGATTTTATCACATTTATTTGGATATATATTTACTCTTCCTTTGTAGTAAGGGAGATCTTAATCTTCTTCTCTTTCTCTTTCCCACTATCGTTATCTGGGTCCAATCCTTTATATCTTTTTAGAAAGATATCTTTGTTAATAATAGTTTCCTGCTTTTTCTCTTCTGTATCCTTTTTAACTTCTTTCTTATCAGCTTCCTTTTCAATTTCCTCATTTTCTTTACTCTCCCCTCCAAAGATCTCCCTTAAAGTTTTTAGCTCTCTTCCATTCTCTTCAGTTGGTTTATTCATTATGGTTTCTACCTCTTTTATTTTCTTCTCACTTTTTGAATTGTCTATTATTGATTTAATAATACTTGCCAATATAACCCCAAGTAAGAAATTAGCAACGACAAGGAAAATTAAATCTCTATTACTTTTTAAAATATCTAAAACATTATCCTTATTGATACTAGCAAAAGAGAAATATATATCCTTTGTATTGTTACCAACAAAAGCCTGTCCGTTTTCTCCAACACTAAAAGTTAAAGGAGAAGAGAAATCACTTGCATACCCATATTTTCTAACAAAAGCTGTAAAGGTATATATCCCATTTGAAAGACCTTCTTCTGGAGTAAGAGTAATTGACCAATCACCATTGGAATCTGTTTTGACATACCCGTTACTGTTGTATGCATTAGCACTTAAGGTATATATTACTTCAGAATTTGATAGGGCTGTTCCGGTTATTGAGATTGAAGTTTCGCTTAGTTTTGGAGTATTTACAATGGGAGCTCTCGGAGTAACAATTAGTTCATATTCCAAGATCTTAATGGTATTTGTTGCATCATAGAAACGGAATTTCACATTATGGTTACCAATACTTAAAGCTGGGAATGTATATGGACTTTTGATAACTGTAAAACCTTTCCCATCCAAAGAAATTTCAACTCCCTTCTTTTCAGGAGAGGGATCTTTAAAAGTGATTACATAACTAGGATTATCTGTATATGGAGGTAATACGAAACCTAAGAGATTTGCTATCTGCTGAGTTCTTTCCTCTTCCTTTTGATTTAATTCATCAATCTCTGCAGCTTTAACTTCAGTATTATCTCCGGTTACCTCGTTTAATGTAGTATCTTGTTGTGCAAATATACCTAATGGAAATGCAATAGCTATTATTAATGAAAGTAATATTTTGAGCATACAAATATTGGTAAAAAATATTCTAAGTATATTGTATACGTAAATTTTGAAAGTTTCTAGTCTATTATTTTATCTATGAATAGGATCCCCTCTGTATGGTCATATTCATGTTGAACTTCTCTCGCTTCTTGATTGGTAAAAATCTTTTTCTCTATGTTCCCATCTCTGTTTAGATATTTCACCTTTATTTTTTTATATCTAGAAACCCTCCCCTCTCTATTGGGTACACTTAAGCATCCCTCAACCCCCAAGACCTGAGTTTTATTAAATATCTTTATTTGAGGATTAATCATTATCCAAAATTTGTTACTTCCCTCTTCAAGTATACAAAAGATTCTCTTGCTTACTCCAACTTGTACTGCTGCGAGTCCAGCAGCTGTGTAACCTTCATCAGTTAGAACCTGCTCTGCAGTAAGTATTAAATCATCTAGGAAATCTTGGAACTCTTTTGATTTAATCTCTTCCTTTGAGACATCCGCAGATTTTCTACGAAGGAGTTTCTCTTCTTCAGAATCTTTAATTGTCAGTATTTTTAATATCTTTGCCATATGGCAGATTATATCATATGTGCAAACTGAACCCTTTTCATTCGCTCTATTAGAATATCTTCAACCAATCAAATATTGAGAAGGAGATTCCTAATACAGACTTTCCAGAAGTCTTGGTATTAGTTCTCAAATAGGTCATATCTATTAGTAACTGTGCGCTACTTTCAGTTTTATTTTTAAAAGTTGCAACAACTTTTACCCAATGTTGAGAGTGATTTAATAAATCCTTAGGTACAACAAAGATACCACTCTGCTCTATTGAGGAACCAATCTCTTTATTATCAAGATATATTCTAATTTTATCTACATTATTTTCATCTAAAATTGGAGAAAGGCTATATTTAACATCAATATCTGAAGAGGTAGTTGGAATATATTTTTTACCTTTTGAAATTACAGGTTCTAAAATCATTATGATTTGAGGTAAAGTGGTTTTTGTATTCTTAGGGGTTTTTGTTGGTGTCGGTTCAGTTACTGGTTGCTCCTCTGTAGGAGTTTCTTCCGTTGGAGTTTCTTCAACTGGAGTTGGTTGTAAACTTGCTACGGCGGTTGTTAAATCGATAAGCCCATATCCAAAGAGAATATCTTTTCCCATTTCTCCCAAATCAACAGCGGTATCTCTCATTAGAGTTCTTATCTCAGAGGAAGAACATGTTGTACAAATAGACATAAGTAATGCAGCAGCTCCAGAGACATGTGGAGTTGCCATGCTTGTACCACTAAGATACCTATATGTACTACCAATATATGTTGAGTAATTGTAAACACCTGGTGCAGCAAGTTCTCCACCAATATTACTGAAGCTTGCCAAGAGGTTCCTACTATCAGTTGCAACAACACAAACAGCATTACTGTAAGCTGCTGGATATGAACATGGTGCACCACCATCATTACCCGCTGCTGCAATAATTAAGACCCCTTTGTTAGTTGCGTAATTGACAGCATCTCTTAACAAAGAGGAATCACTTGTTGAACCTAAGCTTAAATTGATTACTCTTACACCATTATCGGTTGCAAAATACACTCCCTTTGCAACATCTGATAGATATCCATACCCTTGGGCATTGAGTACTTTTATTGGCATAAGCTGTGATGAATGACTCACCCCTACTACTCCGAGATTGTTAGATGAAGCAGCTGCTATTCCTGCAACATGTGTACCGTGTCCATTATCGTCATTTGCATCGTTATCATTATTAACAAAATCATAACCCGTAATTATGTTACCTGCTAAATCAGGATGATCTTTCTGTATCCCTGTATCAATTATTCCAATTTTTACACCACTACCAGTACCCTTATCCCAGACCTTATCAGCTCCAATTCTTGCTACTCCCCAATCAACACTATCAGCGAACATTTTAATAGGGACATCGGTTTCTACATTAGCGTTTAATTCCTCTTCAAAAGAAGTCATATCACTATCTTCAGTAATATTTATAACATAGATACCATTACTATCAATATCGTTAGTAAATTCAATATCATACTTTTCTTCTAATGCAATTTTTTCTTTGTCAGAAAGTTTAGAATCAAGTTTTATTACTTTTCTATTTTCTTCTGTTTTCAAGATTCCCTGTTTACTTATATCTTGCTCTGAATCTTGAATATATTCTGATTCTTCAATCTCAAGTACCGGGGTTGAAGTAGTAATATACCGAGAGAGGATTGCATCCTCTTTATAATTAATATCACTTTTCTCCTGTATGAAAGTTAAGAGTATTCCTAGAATACCTATAAAAAAGATTACTCCNNTGTCTCTCTGCTTTATCTTTCTCATATCTTGCATTGGTCTTTTCTATCACCTTCTCAATACTTGGCTTAGCTTCCTCTGGAACTTGGTTGTAAACCTTACCTAAAACTTCTAAGTGTTTTGCTCTCTGTGCCTCTATCTTCTCTGCTTTCTCTTGTGCCATTTCAGAATGCTTATTTGCAATCTTTAACGCCTGTGCAATTTGTCTCTCATACCTAGCTCTAACCTTTTCAAGCTCTGCTTCATTCCCCTGCTCTGCCATTAATGCCATTTCAGAAATTCTTTTTTCAGCATACTCTAATCTCTTTTCTATTTTTATATCATCATCAAAGGTAAAGAAAACATCAATCTCTTCTAAAAGGGTTGTAAAGAAATATAGAGGTTTAGTAGGATCTGTAACCTCCTCCGTACTCTCTTCTTCCTCTTCAACAGGAGCCGTAATTAATTTTGGCTCTTCAATTTCACCTTCCTCTTGTGCAAATACTGCAGCTGGAATCAGCAATACAGCTAAAGCAGTTAGGGCAAATAGAAGTTTTTTCATTTTTGGAAATATATATAAAAAGTTATCTATATATTTAACATTGAATTAATAAAAAAGACAATAGTAGATGATATAATCGTGAGGTATGTTAAATATACAATCAATTTCCATCTCAAAAGGAGGGAAAGAAATATTAAAAGATATAAATCTGTTTGTTGGTCCAAATGAAAAAATAGGGCTTGTTGGTGTTAATGGTGCAGGAAAATCAACTTTGTTAAAAATAATAGCGAAACAAGAAGAACCAGATTTGGGAGATATTCGCTTTAGTGGAAAGCTTTCATACCTTTCTCAAGAGATTCATAAGGAGATTGTTAATGATATTTTATCACATAAAAATCTTACTATTGGAGAATATTTAATTCTAGAAAGGGGTTTAGATATAGAGGAGTGGAATATAAACAAGATGTTAAACAATATGAATATGAGTGGTAAAACCTCAGATTCTATCTTAACTGAACTTTCTGGAGGACAAAAGATTAAAGTTGAATTAATAAGAGTTCTGTTTGAGAATTCTAATATCCTAATATTAGATGAACCAACAAATTTTTTGGATATTCCCTCTACGCAATGGCTAATGGGATATCTAGTTAACTATCCTCGATCTGTTATAGTTGTTTCCCACGACATTAGGTTGATGAATAAAGGGATATCAAAGATCTGGTATCTAAATGATATTAAGCATAATGTAGAAGTATATAGAGGAAACTATGAAGATTTCTTAAAACAGATATCTCTAAAAGATGAGTTATTACATAAGACTTTGAAGGCTCAAGAAAGGAAAGCAAAAAGAATATATGAGAGTGCAAAGATTCTTTCAGGTAGAGGAAGCTCTAAAGAAAAGAAGAAGGCTGCAAGAAAATTCGAACAGGCTGAGATTGAAAAGGGTAAGGCACTATCTATTTCAAAGGAGTTAATAAAAAGTAAGAAAATGAAGATTGAGATTCCAGTTCCTCATAATTGTGGAAGGAATATATTAACTGTAGAACATATATCAAAAGAGTATGTAAAGGGAGTTCCTGTTTTGAAAGATATCTCTTTTGAAGTTGAGAAAAAAGAAAGAGTTGTAATCATTGGTAAGAATGGTGTAGGGAAAACTACTCTATTAAAAATTTTGGTTGGTAAATTAAAACAAAGTAAAGGAAAGTATAAATGGGGTAAGGGTACAGATGTTGGATACTACTCTCAAGAATACGAGGGTCTAGATTACAATCAAACTGTATTGGAAAATATATATGGTCTTAATTGGGGAGACATCGATAGAAGAGCTTTTTTAGGTAGATTTCTTTTAATTGGAGATATGGTTAATCAAAAGATTAAAACTTTATCTGGGGGAGAGAAAACCAGATTAGCATTAGCTAAACTGTTTGCAAACAAACATAATGTATTGGTTTTAGATGAACCTACTACATATTTAGATTCCGATTCTCAAAGTGTTCTCCTGTCTGCATTAAGGGAGTACAAGGGAACGATATTAATTGTTAGTCATCAACCTGAATTTGTTAGAAAGTTAGATATAGATAAAGTTTTACTTATGCCAGATGAAAAGTTCGGATATTACAAGGAAGAGTATATTGAAAGAGTTGGAATAATTTAAACTTCTTGAATATATATCAGAACTCTTCTATATTAATATGTAAATTAGAACAATCTTAATATGAAAAAGTATGACTATTTAATAGTTGGTGCTGGTCCTGCTGGTTTGTTTGCATCCTACGAACTTTTAAAGAAAAACCCTAAAAGTAGTATTGCTTTGGTAGACTTGGGAAAGAGGATTGAAAAAAGAAAAGCTTCTGAGGTAATGGTTGGTATTGGTGGAGCGGGTACCTACTCTGATGGTAAGCTTACTTTAACAGCGAATCTTTCTCATGAGAAAGCTTTCAATTTAATTTCAAAATTCCAATATCAGAAAATCTTAGACTATGTTGATACAATATTTAATGATTTCGGAGTAGATTCAGAATATTATCCTAAAGAAACAGAAGAGCTTAAAGAGTTAATACAGGAGGCTGAAACAAATGATATAGAATTAGTATTAAGAAAGGCACGACATGTTGGTACTGATAAATTAAAACTTTTTGTTAAAAATTTCCAAGAGTATTTACTTTCCAATGGAGTTGAGATATTAGATTGTACAAATATTGAGGATGTTCTAGTTACAAAGAATATTGTAAAAGGAGTGGCAACTGATAAGGGCAAGAAGATATATGCTTCAAAAGTTTTACTTGCTCCAGGGAGAATAAATGCCAGATGGTTACAAAAATTAGCAGATAAGTATGGTATTAAGTATATATATGACAAGGTAGAGGTTGGCGTTAGAGTCGAATTCCCCTCCTCTATTATGAAAAGACAGGCTGAAACACTGTATGAGACTGTATATAGGGTAAGAACAAAAACATACCAGGATATTGTTAGAACTTTCTGTAGCTGTCCAAATGGGTTAGTTTCTATTGAGAAGTATGATAGCTATGTATGTGTAAATGGTCATTCAAATTCAGATCACGATAGTAAGAATTCTAACTTTGCTTTCCTATGTGAAGTTAATCTAAAAGAACCTCTTGAAAATTCTATAGCATATGCTAAATCTGTTGCAGAATTAACATCTCTTTTGGGTGGAGGAAAACCTTTGTTACAGAGTCTATACGACTTACGAGATGGTAGAAGGAGTACATGGTCCAGATTAGAGAAATCGTTTGTAGAACCATCCCTAGAGGATGTTGTACCAGGTGATATTTCAATGGGTTTACCTCATAGGATTGTATTAAACATTGTTGAAGGATTAGAGATATTAGATAAAGTAATGCCAGGAATAAATGCTGGTTCTACTTTACTCTATGCACCAGAAGTCAAATTCAGATCATCAAAAATTCAAACTTCAAAATCATTAGAAACATCAGTGAAGGGCCTATTTGTTGCAGGAGATGCAGCTGGATTATCAGGCTCAATAACTGGTGCTGCAGTAACAGGTATTATGGCAGGTAGAGGGATGTCTTAAAGAAAACTAAAGAGAGTAGATATATCATTTGTTATGTATACCTTACTAATTGTCTTAAATTCCGGAACTTCTCTCCCATGTGATAGGTATATCAAATGCATATATCCTGCTTCTATTGCTGGATATATATCGGATGTTAAACTATCACCTACTACTAGAGTATTTTGTAATATAAAACTATGATACTCTCCCGCTTTCTTCCATCCTTGATAATCTTTAAGATTTGTAATCTCCGTTGTAAAGAAGGGTAAAACAATTTCTTTATTATATTTCTTTTTATACTCATCCTTAATCTTCTCAATCTTTATCTCAGTCCAATCATGCTGAGCATGAGAATAGACTCCAATTTTAATACCAAGTTCATTTATCGAATGTAATTTGTCTAGTGTAGAGGGAAATATCAAAGGAGCTGTTTTATAGAAATCTTTGTAAGATTGTTTAATATGGTTGCTAATTTTCTCCTCATCATAGAGGATATTGTATGTTTTAAAATATGCTTCAATTACCTCTTTGGTTCTGTTATCGATTAAAACTGGCAATCCATTTTCAATGAATATTTTTCTTGCAAAAGAATATATCTCCTTCGCCATTTCAACCTGTTTCTCTTCTGGTATGTTTAAGGTAATTTCAACAACTTCTTGTGTTGTATTAATCATATTCTCTTGGTAATAGATATCGGTATCCATCAATGTATTATCCATATCAAAGAGAACATTCTCAATTTTATTGTTTTTGAAGAAGTTTTTAATTTTTAAATCCATAATTGGGTAATTGTATATAAAATTGCAGAATAGTTCAAAATATTATTGTATAATATGTTGAATATATTAATTTTAAAACTATTAATATGGAATTCTTTATTATTCTCATAATCGTCTCTATCATTACCCTATTCGCAGGTATAAGGATAATACCAGAGGGTTTTCAAGGTTTAGTTCTTACATTAGGAAAGTACTCCAGACAGCTATATCCTGGTCTTAATATAGTAATTCCGTATATTGAAACAGTTCAAAGAGTCGATATCAGGGAACAAGTTATGGATATTCCTAATCAGGAGACAATTACCCTTGATAATGTGTCTTGTGTAATAGATGGTATTGTTAGATTTAAGGTTGTGAAACCATCTATTGCAATATTTAAAGTCCAAAATTTTAGAAATCAGATATCAGCAAAATCACAAACAGCTCTTAGAGATGTTGTAGGAAGTGTAAAGTTAGATGAGTTGCTCTCTCAGAGAAAAACTATAGCAGAGGAGATAAAGAGTATTGTCGATGTTGCTGCAGAAAACTGGGGAGTAGATATCTCAGCAGTAGAGATTCAGAATATTGAAATCCCTGCTGATATGAAAAGAGCTATGGCACAACAGGCAGAAGCGGAAAGAGATAAGAAGGCGAGAATAATTAAAGCAGAGGGAGAGAAAGATGCATCTATAAAACTTTCTGAAGCGGCCAAAATACTTTCTGAGTCTAAAGGNNATACCTAATGATTTCTTTGATTTAGGAAATACAATTAGAACAAGTATAAAGGGTTAACTGCTTATCGAACTATTACTAAATCGATTTCTGCTTTCTCACTTGCAGAGAATGTTCCCTCATATTGATAATCTTGAATAACTTGTGTACAAACCATATCAGGCTCAGGTTCCGTTATTTTTACGGAAACAGTTACTTGCTCAGGAAAACTCTCTGCTACAATCACGTCTACTTTTGCATTGTAACATGGATTTGGTAACTGTCCGGTAATTGTATATTTCCACATATTGGCTGAAGTATACTCGCTCTCAAGGGTGAAGCCATCTTTCACAACAGAGGAGTTTTGATCTTTGGAACTATCGCTATCACCAGTTTGTTTTTTTAAGATAGTATCTCTATTAAGATAAAGAAAACCGACCATTAATATTAGTATAACAACTGCAAGCATTAATAAACTTTTTTTTGTCATATTTAGAAGGTTAATAGTTTATATATTATTTACTTTTCCTTTTTTCGTATTTGTATATAAGTATAACCCAAATACTACCTAACATTGCAAATATACCAGCAACAGATATTACCGTATCAAAATATACCCCGCCCTTATTGGCTAAAATTCCACCAACTACACTTACAATTGCAATGCAAGAACTTAGCACAGTCTCATATGCTGCGTATTGTATCCCCTCCTTACCACCATCTATATTTAATGCAAATAGCTTTCTCCAATTAATTACATTAAGAGAAACTCCAAGACCAAACACAAATTGAAGAAGATAGTAATGTATAGGCAATGATATATAGGGGAAGAATATGAAAGGTACACCCATGAGTATTACACCAACAAAAAGAATCAGAATTTCATCTTTATCCTTTTTGTATTTATCTGTAATTAATCCTATTGGTATTTGGAATACAGCTCTCGTTATGAAGTAAATAGCAGTTCCTATACCAATAAATTTAATTGTATCTGCCCCTAATTTATGTGATAAGTATAACCCTGATAATACAGAGATGAGTGTAAAAGATCCCCACGAGAAAACATCAGAAAGAGTAAGGAATATTACTACTCTATTAAATTTCTTTAATTTTTTTACTAGTTTTTTAATCATCCAGTTATCCTTTTTTTTCTCCAATCCACCAATCTTTTGGTATTGTCACTTCTCCTTCATGTAAATCCATTCTAAGGGTTGTAAATCCTAAGTCTGTATATGAATCACCTTCTTTATCATCATCTTGATTAACCTGTGAAAATATCATTTTTGTATCGAATCTTTCAGTATTTAAAGAGGTTTTACCATCTTCAATTGGGATTCCGAATACTGTAACCAACGATGGAACCATCATTCCTCTCTCCAGTTCTAGATAGTATTCTATCCTTCCTCCTGGATAATGTATAAATAGCTCTGTTTCATTTGTTGTTATCTCGTAAGGTTGCACACCTAGTTTTTTAAGAAAGTCATATTTACCATCTTCCCAATGTGGAGTAATCAAAATAGGTATACTAACAAGTTTCCCATTAAACTCAATAATCCGTTGATTACTCTCAATCGCTGTTTGATACTCCTGTACTGTCATTTAGTTATGTTGTTAGATTAGGTATCTGTGTAACAGTCTTTGTTCTTTTTGATAGTGCTTTTAAGTTTACTACAAGTAATGATATAGCAACGATTAACATCAAAATTAAGATTACAAAGATTATAAGCATTGGTAAGGATGCATTAATGTTTATTATTGGACTCTTATCCTCTCCCTTTGCTATCTTTGCATCACATAAATCAATAAATGGTTGTAATACTACACTTAGGGAAGATTGATTTCCCAACACTCCTTCTATCTTCTCTTTTGCTCTTGAGTAATAGCTTAAAGAGATATCAGCCAAAGCGCTTTCTAGCTGTTTTCTCTCAGAGTTGATTCCTGTTTCTACGGAAGAGGAATCAAGGAATCTTTGTAACTCTTTTCCTGAAATTCCCATGTTGTAATTACCCGAATCTGAACCCATTCCATATGTTGCTACACCAATAACATTGCCATCTTCATCTATAATTGGTCCTCCACTATTACCGTGTTGTACAGAGGCATCTATTTGTATAAGGTCAAAGGTATTTTGTGAACTCGGTTTTATTGCACTTATAGTTCCCTGTGTGACTGTTGAACTTAGTACAACATTATTACTCACAAGTTCTTCATTTTCTGCAACCCCTGGATATCCAACTACATATACAGTTTGTCCTGCAACAAATCCTTCAGTAATAATAGGGATTGAGGGATAGGAAATTTCTTGATTAGTTTTAATCAAAGCTAAATCGGAAATCTCTGTAGCTGTTGTTTCTTCTGAGAATGCGGCTACAAAGCTAGAAGAAATCTTATTACTGTTAATCAAAGTAGCTTCAAAATGTTCCTCAGGGTTTAAGAATGCACCATTAGTCCTGTTAATATTGAAGATATTATTACCTTGAACATATATTTCATTACTTTGATTCGTTATTGTCATGTATCCTTTCTCAAGAATTGTTGAGAGAAGGATAGTTTTAAAGTAGTAATATATGTCTTCTGTAACATTTGAAAGTGCTGCACTACCGTATTCTGCAATTATTATTGCTACAATATCTCTATCAAAGTCATTTTCGAAGGATTCATCACTTGTCCATCCTTCAATTATTACATCTAAATCATTAGGATCTGCAACATGTGCATTTGTAACAATATGGCCATTCCCGTCAACAACAAATCCACTCCCAGTTCCAAGAGTACAAACAGTATAGCTCTTACCAGCTACGTTAAAACCTCTTAAATCATTTGAGAAAGAAACACGGTCACACTCTCTACTTAAGATTCTTACTGTGGAAGCTTGTCCTAATACGGTTGCTTTATTGATAGTTACAGATGAGGAACCCAATACATTGTTATCCCCCATGCTGTATATATCCTCATTATCTAATTTCAAGGAACTAAGTAAATTAGCAATTTTCTCCTTGTCAGAAGTATTATCAGAATAATATCTAGTTGATATATCAATCTGTTTCTCCTTACCATCTAAGAAACCAATATATATTGTTTCAATAGTACTTGAACCATATCCATAACTGTATTCTACTGTAACTTTTTCAAAACTTACTCCATCAAATGTTACAGTTGAGGCCTCTTCAATAATATTGAATTCATAATTATTATCATCAAAATATTTTTTCTTTGTCTCTAGAGATTGAGTAAGTTGATTCCTTATTGCATCTGTATCTTTTACCTTATTTAGATCATATACATCTGAAACATACATACTTACTGATCCCTTATTATCTTTTACGCCTGTTAACGATAGCGAGTATTCAGATTGATATCCGATACTCCATTCTGACCTATTAAATTCTATCCCAAGGATACCAGAGGATATTTCTGCCTTAATATTCTGCTCTACTTCTGAAATATCGGTACTTATACTATTTAAGATATCTTTTAATCCAGTTAAAATTTCCTCTTCTTCAGTTATATTAAAATCTCGGATTTGAATATATGCAGTATTCTGATCAGATATCTTTTTATATATTATTGAAAGAGTTTTTGTTGCTGTTTTAGTTTCATCAATAAAAGATTTTTCATCATAGGAGAAAAGAACAACACCAATCCCCTCATCTAATTTCTCATCAATCACCTTTAAGTTAGAAAATATTGCTTCAGAAAGAAGAAGACCTTTTATGTCACTAGTTGGTGCGAGTTTGAGATATGCACTTGAGAATAGTTCCCAATTAATGGGATATATGAAAACGGTATCTGTACCTTCAGATAATGTAAAAAGTTTCTGATTATATTTAAGGGTAATCTCAAGTCCAGGAGAGAAATAGTTTGCAGAATCACTCTTGTCAGAGGAATAGACTATTGAACCTGAGAGTCTATTTGCAATTGCAGGGTCAACACTATTGATGTCAAATACATTTTTCCCTTGAGCACTCATTTCTTTAGCATAAAGATATCCGAGAAATCCTATTGCAGTGAGTGAAAGTAAAGTAACAATTGTGAGAAAAATAATTAATGGTTTTTTACTTTTCTCCTTAGTTTGAATATTTTCTTCCATTTCTAAAATGAAAAATTTATTAATAATAATCTAACATGAAAGAGAAGTATTATACAAGGCGACACATTAACAGATGACACCACCACCTACTACAAAAGCATTTTTATAAAATACTGCTGCCTGTCCTTTTGTTATAGCTCTTTGAGGTATTTCAAAAACGACTTTAACACTTTTGTTATCAATAGGAATCAGTTTAGCTTTGCTCTCTTTTGCTCTATATCTTATCTTCACATTTGCTTCCAATTCGTTATTCAAATTCTCCATAAATATCCAATTAAGATTTGTTACGACAAGTTCTTTCGATAATAAGTCATTCTCTGTACCAAGGAGTATTTGATTGCTCTCTTCATTAATATCTACGACAAACATAGGAGTACCTGTTACAATTCCCAATCCTCTTCTCTGCCCAATTGTGTAATTAGTTATACCTTTGTGATATCCGATTACTGTCCCATCATCTGTAATAAATTCCCCAGGAATAGGAACTTTCTTGCTATTATCACGAATAAATCCCTTGTAATTATTGTCTTCTACAAAGCATATCTCTTGACTATCTGGTTTAGAGGCAACTTGGAAACCATTATCTTTTGCGATATTTCGGATTTCTTTTTTTGTAAAACCCCCGAGAGGAAATAAGGTTCTTGAAAGTTGTTCTTGTGTTAGATTGTAAAGCACATAGCTTTGATCTTTAGTCTTATCTACCGCCTTTCTAAGAAAATATCTTGAATCATTTTTTTCAATTTTTGCGTAATGACCAGTTGCGATATATTCAATATTTAGACTATTTGCCTTGTCTAGAAGTGCTCCAAATTTGATATATTTATTACAGGCAATACAGGGGTTAGGAGTTCTACCAGATTCGTATTCATTAATAAAATAATCAATAACGTATTTTCTAAAAAGCTCCTTCATATTTAGAACATAGTAAGCAATACCTAACTTGTTAGCTACTCTTCTTGCATCTTCTACAGCATTGATAGAACAACAGCCATCTTCATTTTGGCTATCTTCGTGTAATTTTAGTGTTACTCCTATTACTTCATAACCTTGCTTTTGAAGAAGATACGCAGCAACAGAGCTATCAACTCCGCCACTCATTCCAAGAAGAACTTTTTTCTTATTTCCCTTTTTCATTCCTCTTCTTATAATCATCTATAGCAGCTTTAATTCCCTCTTCTGCAAGATTTGAGCAGTGCATTTTTACAGGGGGTAATCCATCCAAGGCCTCTGCCACCTCTTTATTAGTAATTTCTAGGGCCTCTTCTAAGCTCTTGCCCTTTACCATTTCAGTTACCATACTACTTGTCGCAACAGCTGCACCACACCCAAAAGTTTGGAACTTAATATCCGTTATTATGTTCTCTTTAACCTTAATATACATTCTCATAATGTCTCCACATCTAGGGTTTCCAACTTCCCCTATTCCATCCGCATCTTCTATTACACCTACATTCCTAGGATTAAAGAAATGCTCCATTACTTTCTTACTGTATTCTTCCATTTTTATAGTAGTTATTTTTTAATTAAAGGTGACATATTTCTTAAATTCTCAATAATGGGTGGTAAAATTTCCAAAAGATAGTCAATGTCTTTTTGGGTATTTTCCTCTGACAGTGTTAATCTTAGTGATCCATGAGCTATCTCATGAGGTAACCCTATGGCAAGTAAAACATGTGATGGTTCCAAAGAACCCGAGGTACATGCAGAACCACTTGAAGCACATATCCCCTTCATATCTAGCATAAGGAGTATAGATTCTCCTTCGATATATTTAAAACAAACATTAATGTTTCCAGGTAATCTATTAATTGGATCTCCATTTAGTATGGTGTCTGGGATTTTCTCTATAAGTTCTTTTATTCCCCTATCCCTTAGCTTTATTAAATACTTGCTCCTCTGTGTAATATTTTTAGAAGCAATCTCAATTGCCTTTCCCAATCCAACAATACTTGCAACATTTTCTGTTCCAGCCCTCATATTCCTTTCTTGTCCTCCCCCATGAATCATCTTTGAGATTTTAACTCCCTTTCGTATATACAATGCCCCTATTCCTTTAGGTCCATGAAATTTGTGTCCAGAGAGGGAGAGTAAATCTATATTTAATTCATTTACATCAAT
>DCUE01000009.1 GCA_002328465.1 Candidatus Dojkabacteria bacterium UBA2222 | reverse complement strand
TCAAGTACCTGCTCAAGTAGTGCCTGTTTCTTCAGTAGGTAGTGGTAAAGCCACAGCTTCACTCATATTGGGTATTCTTGGATTAGTGGGGGCAATAATTCCAATATTGGGATTAGTAATGGGTATTGTAGGTATTGTATTGGGTAGTATGTCACTTAAATCATCAAAAAGAGGAATGGCAACTGCTGGAATAATACTGGGTGTATTAGTAGTTTTGTTTTCCCTAGTTATTTTCTGTTTAAATATATATATGGGATTAATGGAGGGAGAAGATTTTAGTATGTTTACTGTTACTCCAATTGGAGATGGTAGAGTATTTCTTGATGCTTTTGAGATTTTTGTTAAGTAGAGAATAATATGTATCAATACATATATTTTGATTTAGATAATACGTTAGTAAGAGATAACCCAAGTAGTGGTAAATCTGAGATATTAAAAAGTGGGTATGAGAAATATATGGAAATGAAGAAGAGGTATCCTAATGTTCCTTTTAGACTATTTACTAATCGCTTAAAGAATCAAATTACATATCCAAACGTATATACTTTCGGTGAGGTAATAGGGAAGGAAGAAATGGATCTATACATTATTGAAAATATGAACAGGGTTCCATTTACTAAGTATCTTCATCCTTTAAATTTGTATATATATTTAACAGGTTTAATGCTTTTTAAAAGGAATCAAACACCAAAAGTCCTATATCTTTTCTTAAGACATATTACTAAAGGGGAGAATATATATGTTGAGGATGATGACAGAAGGGTGTGTTTAACTTTCAGATGGTAATTTTGTATATGCAGTAATCTCATCTTTGGATACTGTAAAGTCATCACCACCTTGATTACTTATTTGTACTGTATAGTATTTTGTTCCCGCCTTACTTTCAGAACCAGTTATAATCCCAACCTTTTTTAATCCACCCTGATTGAATAGGACAATATAACCTTCACTCAGAAGAGTTTTTTCATTCACACAACGATTTAGGATTAATATTGAACCTTTTAGTAGTGTTGGTTGTAATTCATCTGTTGATATCGAAGTTGGATACATACAATCAAAATCTGCCCAAGAATCTGGCATATATTGTCCTTTCTGTCTTGAAAATAGGTAGTAATATCCGAATATGAGAACAAAGAGGATTAAAAATATGGCGATAATATTTTTAAGGGCATAGTTCATATATATTCAGTATCTCATATATGAATAGGAATGCAATATATAATTAAAGGTTTGAAAGCGTTTTACCCCACTCCCTAGCTCTTTCTAGTTCTCCATCTGCAATAGGGCCTTTTGTATCTTTAACAATAAAACCCTCTGGTTCGATAATAGATTTTGCACCCTTGCTTTCTAATATTTTAGAAATCTTTGGAGCAGCATACCCTATTGTTTTCACTAATAGCTTTAGTGCCCATTTTAAGTCTTTTTCAAGAAACCTTGTATCAAAAGAGGCTACTTTCATATTAGTAAGCAAATCGTTTGGAATACTTTTTAAAAACTCTAACAATGAGGGTTTCGCAGTTCCCCCATGAGTAGGGGATCCTACTATCAACAAATCCAAATCCTTTAAATCATCAAGAGTTATATTTTCAACGGATATACACTTGTTATTCCCTTTGTTTTCAATTTCTTTAAATATTGATTTTGCAATTCTTTCTGTGTTTCCGTGCAATGAATCATATAGTACTAAAATTTTCATCAGAATGATTTTAAAAAATTAATTTTTATTAACTATGTCATATACTATTTTTGATATTTCAGAAATCTTTGGTTCAAGTAATGAAAAACTGTTTCCCCGGGTCATTATACAAAGAAGATATGGTTTTGTTGGATGATACACTATCCCACAATCATGTAATTGATATATTTTAGTACCAATATCCGTATCAAAATCTCTCTCTCCGAATTTATGAGAAACTTTAATATCTTCTGGAACACCCTTCTTAATTCCATCTGTATAGGATGTTTGAGAGAGTAATTTAAGAGCTTTAGTTGACATATCCTTGTTCAAATATGATGCGTTATACAGTATCCTAAAAAAAGATGCATACTCTTTTACACTCATTGTATCTCCCTCTCCAAGATTATATGGATTGGTGATACCCAACTCTTCATATATGAGCTCCTGTTTATCTACTGGAAGTTTTTCTTCAATTGTTTTGATTAATGTATTATCGGAGTAAATGATGAATTGATTAATTATTTCATCAAATGTGTATTCTTTTCCTTCCTCAAGATATTTCTCTGGGGAGAAATTTTGTTTCATAATGTTATTCTCTTTTTTATATACAACTTTTTGTTCAAGTATCGAAGGATCCTCCTCTGCTATTTTATAGAAAGTAATCATTACAGGAACTTTAAATAGGCTTGATGGTGAAAATTTCTCATCTTCTTCAATACCAATCCATGCACCAGAGTTCAAATCTTTGTAATATACGGAAACACTATCTATTCTTTCTCCTTTTATTCCATCAATATATGTTTGGAGAGTATGTTCTAACTTGTACAACTCTTTATTTCCAGCAGATTCTACGCTTTCGAAATCTATTAAAGGATTAATATACTCATATCCTTTATCCCTTACTTGGGTAAATAGCAATGTATTGGAAGGATTAAAGGATTTAAAAAGGAAACCGGCAAAGAAACCAAAAACGAAAAGAGAAGCCGCAATAGCATAGAACATGATTTTATCTTGTTTCTTGTTTTCTTTTTTATTCATATATTTCCCTATAATTCTATAGTCATTATCATTATTGTCAAGGGGATTTGTAATTAAGAAAAGTTCTTGGAGTGTCCTACTTATATATCTTCATTATGAAGAAATATGTTCGGACACTCCTTGCCAAAAAACCAAATCATACATGATTATCTTTTCTTCGGTTTAAAGAAGATAGCGAGTAATGAGAGTACTCCAAGAATAGTGAATGCTACAAACACTCCCTTGCTATCAACTAGAAAACCTACTATTGGATTGAAGAGTGTAAGCATTAAACGCTTTATCATTCCTATAAAGGAAAGAACTGTTGCTCTTTGCTTACTATCAATCTCTTCATTTACCTCTTTAGACATTAGAGTGGAAACCTGTAGGCCTAATCCTCCTGCGAAGAGTAGAACGAATACTGTTCCTAAGATATTGTGCAATATACCTCCTAGTATGAATCCTAATCCAACAATTGCAGCTATTAGTATAGATGCTTTTCTAGGATTCATTTTCCTAAGAAGTTTTGCTGCCACCCTTATTGCCACTATCTCTCCTACTAGTAGTACTATTCGGTATGTTCCAAACATACTGTTAGGTACAGAGAGAACCTTNNCTTTCTTAGGTTTATACTGTTTCTTAATATCTTTACTCCTTCTTTTGCAGTTTTGAGATACTCTGGTTTTAAGGATCCATCTCTGATTCCATCTGTTGGTTTAATAAAGAAACCAAGTAGAAAAACAGAGAGTAGAGTAGGAATAGCACCTAATCTGAAGATTTGTTGAACAGGAAGTATATCACTCAGAAATATGAATATTCCAGATGCTACAATCATCCCTACCATATGCATTGTACTTGTAGTTGCAGATATCTCCCTAAACTTATCCTCTATTTTGTACTTTTTTGATATGTCATACATCCAGGCCTCTTTCGAACCTGAAATGAATGCTACCCCAAGAGCAAAAATGAACTCTGAGAGTAGAAACAGGTATATGTTAGGAACTATTGTGTATACAATCATTCCTACTGTCATTAAGACATACCCCATCAATACAGATTTCTTCTTACCTCTGACATCACCATATACTCCAGTAGGAATCTCTAGGATGAAAATCCATAGAGTAAACCAACTTTGAAGCATTTGAGTCTGAGTCTGGTTAAGTCCTCCCCAATCTTTAAAAAAGATTAAGAGTACCGGTCCAATTAACTCAAGACCTAGGATGAAGTCAACAACCCAAAAGATGTATATTTCTTTTGGCCAAGAAAAGCTTTTTGTTCTCATGATATTCTCCTTTTAGATTATGTATTTGGTTTTAATGAGCTATACCTCCAAATTTTTAATTTGAGGGTGTAGAACTTCCAAATATTTAAGTCTTAAAGGGGAATAAAAAAACCTCCATATTTGGAGGCTCTTCACTGACAATTTTGATTAGGAATTATACAATAGGAAGGTCTCCAAAGATCTGTGTAGCATCAACAAGATAACCACAGATACATGGCTTAATATGAGACCTATTTGTTTTATTCATATGACGATTTATCATAATGGAAGAATTATATCAGAAGTATTTAAAAAAGAAAAATATCTTTAACATCTAATATCCGAATGGAAGGAAGAAATTACCATTCTTAATGTTCTCTATTAGCAGAGGACCATATGTACATGTTCCATCCCAAAGATATCCCTCTTTAGTCATTCCACCGCATGGAACTTGGATGAAGTATATTCCAATGAGAGCCAATATAATGAGAATGATTATTATTGGTAAGATGAATTTTTTCATATATTAAAAAATATATGTTATGAAATATATAAGGAATATTGTAAATGGGATTAATGCAAATATACCAACGGTTTGTAAGAAGAGTTTTACTGCTTTCTCTTTTTTACCATCGAGATATAGCCTGAGGGGTTGATAACAGAAGAGATATCCCATTACTGCTGCTGATAGTGTAAAAAGAGAGAGGAAGAGTATTGGTGTAATAAGGGATAGGGGATATTCATTTGTTTCAAAATCTGAAACAGAATTAATTGCTAAAACTATTGTAACAATATATGTTATTGCTGCAAATGCATTGTAGAATGGGTTTTTTGTCATACTTCATTCTATATCTCAAAAAATATAGAGTCAATTAATTTGTTTTTGTAAATTAAGAGTATATATAATAGGTAAGTATGAAATTTAGAAAAATATATATATTTCTGATTCCCTTAGCTATTTCCCTTTTACTCTTTGTTCTGATCTATATCTTCCTTACAGTAAGAAAGGAAAATGAAGGTTCCCGAGAGTGTGTTAAGGTGTCAGAGATAGAGGTTGATTTCAGGGAAGAATTAGATATATTTTGTATAAAAACGTATTCAAAAGTTGATCAAAGTTTATACATAGAGATATACAATGAGGAGAATACATATGAAAGGGTGAGGGGGATAGTATTGGATAGCTCTTGGGCTAGTGGGAAGGTTGAAGAAGTAGATGGAGATATTTCTTTTACTGTTAATCAATCTGTATTAAAGATAATTGAATTGAGTGATATGGTGTATATCACGATTAGAGAAGTGGATGAGAGTAAACCAGATGAGAGTTCAGTAGTTCCCGAACCTGTTCCAGTACCAACTCCTGTGATTCCTTCAACACCATCTTTTGTTGTAACTTCTACAGAGATATCCAGAATAAATACTACTCAGAAAGTTGTCGTTTTTACATTTGATGGTGGAGCGGGTATTCAATCACTAGATAAAATACTGGCAGTTTTGGATAAATATGATGTTAAAGGTACATTCTTTGTTACAGGTAAATGGGCTGAGACACAGAAAGAATCTTTAGAGAAAATATCAAAAGCAAATCATGAAGTTTTTAAT
Organism: Candidatus Dojkabacteria bacterium UBA2222; assembly: GCA_002328465.1. Taxonomy (GTDB): domain Bacteria; phylum Patescibacteriota; class Dojkabacteria; order SC72; family SC72; genus UBA2259. The sequence goes on along the minus strand of DCUE01000009.1, from coordinate 1,192 downwards.
CATACATACTCTCATCCTAATCTTACACAGTTAACAGATAGTGCAATTATCGAAGAATTAAGTAAAGGGGAATCGGCAATATCAAAGGTTACCGGTAAAACAACTAAACCATTTTATAGACCACCGTATGGTGCGAGAGATAAAAGGGTTAGAGAGATTGCAGCATCTCAAGGATATCAGACAATATATTGGAGTATTGATGCACTAGATTGGAAAGAGTCTACGGGTACTACTGAGCAGGAAGTTAAAGATAGGGTACTTAACAATCTCAATCCTGGATATATATACTTAATGCATATAGGGGATAATATTACAGGGAATGTTTTGGATGAATTATTTAGTACTATACAAAGTAGGGGATATTCAATTAAGAGTTTGTCTGAAATGTTAATAAAGTAAACTGAATTAAATCAAAATGGTACACACTTAGTAATTAANNAGACTTGTATTTCAACAAACGGAATAGTCCTTTTGATGGTTTGTAAACCTCATTGGGGTATTTCTCTAGAAGTTTCCAAACACATCCATTTATTGTTTTCGGATGAAAGGTAGGATGAGTATCTTTAATCTTTGATATTAATTCCGTCCAACTTAATCCTTCTGGGTTCATATCTAATAGTTTAAGAGCTGTTTGATTTATACTTCCTGTTATTGTAGGTTTTTGCATAATAATTTAGTATAAACATTTATCGAGGGAAGTCAAAATTAATTAATATTGTATAATGCTTAATATGGAAATAGAAAAAATAGGATTAGTTGATTTACCAGAGGCTGATGAGCTAGAAGTTACTACAAGATTGTTTACTGAACCAAGTACAATGGAAGATGGGAAGATACTTATCCAAGAGATGAAAATTAATGGGGAGCTTAGCCCAGATATTGCCCTTATAGATGCTTCAAGTAATACACCAGTTCAATATTATGATGGAGTAAGTCAAATAACCGATATCTTCTATTCTACAACTGACAACAAACCTGTCGGTGTTATTTTAATGTCTCCGGAAGGAGAGATGTCTTTAAAGGTATATAATCCTAAAACGGATGGTGGTCCTAGAGGATTTTCAGTAACCAAGGGATGGACCATGCAAACAATTATTCCAGAGGGTACAACTTTAAGGTTCTTTGATTATCACTCTCCTAAGGGATATGCAGAAAAGGAAGGAGACAAAATGTATGGGGAAACTGTAGTATC
>DCUE01000023.1:935-2511 GCA_002328465.1 Candidatus Dojkabacteria bacterium UBA2222 | reverse complement strand
GACCGGATAGAATATATCTGTAAAATATATTATCTAATTTATAAAATAATTAATATGAAAGTCACTCTAGATAAAGAGAAGTGTACAATGTGTTTTTCTTGTGTTGCAATATGTCCGGAAGTTTTTGAAGGGAAAGATGATGGTAGCGTAGATGTTAAAGATGAATATAAAGGCGTAGATATTACAGATCTCCAATTACAAGAGAAGGTAAGAGAAGCTGCAAATGCTTGTCCTTCCGGAGCAATTTCTGTGCAGGAGTAGTATGGAAGACTGTATATTCTGCAAAATTATTAAGGGAGAGATACCTTCATATAAAATATATGAAGACGACAAAGTCTTTGCTTTCTTAGATATGAAACCGCTTAGTGAGGGACATACATTAGTCCTCTCTAAAGAGCACTATGTTAATGTTTTAGATGTTCCGGAGGATGTTTATGCTCATATGAGTATGGCGGTGAAGAAGATAGCAGAGAAGATTCAGGAGAAGTATAAGCCGGAGGGAATATTAATAAACCAGAACAATGGGAGGGGGGCAGGACAGGAGGTGGATCATATACATATCCATATAAAACCAATATATAAAGATACTGAAATATTCCAAGAGGCTCGTTATAGAAAAGTTTTAGAGGAAGAGAAAATGGAAAAGATTCAGAAGGAACTTACTCTTGATTAAAGAACTTTAATATATCTTCCATATATTCGGTATGTATATCCCAGTGGGTTTTACCTTCTAATGTTACAAGTTCAACCTCTTTGTTAAAAGACTTCAATTTATCTACGAAAGTTGTAGATAATGAATAACCTACATTTACATCCGCAGTCCCGTGCCAGATTTTAATATCTATATCTTTTATCTTTGTCACTCTCTCTTCATCCCATTCGTCGGAATTTGTTGTAGGAGCCAGTAGGGCTATTTTGTCTACCATCTCCGGATAATCTGAAGCAAAGTTCATAGTAGGTAAACCACCCATACTGTAGCCGATCATGTTTACTTTCTCTTGAGTATCGTATCTCTCCTCAATCCATGCAATTAGGTTTATATTATCCTGTATGGACTCATCATTCCCCCAATTTACACCATGTTGGTTAGAGGCTGCGAAGATGTAATTGTTTTTTGTAAAGAAGACACCGTATTCATGTAGATCTTGCATAAATTCATCTTCGGTATTAGAACTAACTTCAGTATTAGATCCGTGACTATACAGAATAATTGTTGGAGGATTATTAGGGTCAATAGGTGCAGGAACTGCTATGTATGCAGGTTGTTCCTCAATAATTTCGTAGAATTCTAAGTAGGGAGGTCCACTATAAACTTCTTCCTCTACTTTTTTAGCCTCTTCTGTTTCTTGAGGTTGGTCTGTAATTTCTGTATGGGGCAGTAGCACTTTGTAAGCGAGGTATATGGGGATAGCAAGAAGTGCAAGAAAAAGTATGAATAATACAATATCTTTTAAACCTATTCTCTTCTCGCTATTAGTCATGTTTTCCACGATTTATTATATTCTGTTTTACTATCTCTGTCTATTATGTGTATAATATCCGAATTTGTAATTAAATAAATTTTTATTCTAATTAA
>DCUE01000023.1:0-895 GCA_002328465.1 Candidatus Dojkabacteria bacterium UBA2222 | reverse complement strand
TTGCCGTAGTAATTTTCTTTGCATCCAAGAGTAATACCCCAACCACAGTAGACACAGCAGGAGAATCCACAGAGAAAACAGTAGCGGAATCCACAGGTGGGGGTATAGGTGAATTCGGAGCTGTATCAACAACCTTCGGGGATGTTCCATTCCTAGGGAATAAGGATACCGCAAAGGTTGCGATAGTGGAATACAATGAGTTTAGGTGTGGTTACTGTAAGAGGCACTTAGATGAGACCTTTCCTTCTTTAGTAGAGAATTACATAGATACAGGGGATGTAATCTATGTATTTAAGGAGTTTGCAATATATGGAGATGATATAGCAAATGCAGCTAAATGTGTTTATCATTTGGCAGGAACGGATGTATATAAAGAGTTTCATACAAAAGCATTTAATTTAGAAGGTGATGATGCTATATATGCTTTAGCAAAAGAGGTTGGTGTAAATGAAGCTGACTTTAAAACATGTTACAGTTCTTCTCAGTACCAGGGGGAGATAGATGCAGATAAGGAGGCCGGAACAGCTGCAGGTATACAGGGAACACCAGGATTTGTAATTGGTACATTTGATGATCAGGGTAATGTAGATGGGGTTTTAGTCCCGGGAGCATATCCATATGATTCGTTTGTAGAGGTTATAGAGACTTACTTAGCAGAGTAATTTCTAGTCTCTAGGTCTTAAAGGGATTGTAATAAAAAGCGTAAATAGAAAGGGGGAGAGTCGAAATGAAAGAGGGAGTACAGGACTCCCTCTTTTGTTAATGTCCGTTTTATTTCTTCTTAGTAGTTGTTTTCTTTTTACTACTCTCTGTACTTGTCTTTTTTGTTTCTTTGTTCTTCTTGTTCTCTTTAGCCTGTTTATTTGCTAGTTGGTAGTAATCTCCCTTCATTCTA
>DCUE01000021.1:12401-20468 GCA_002328465.1 Candidatus Dojkabacteria bacterium UBA2222 | reverse complement strand
AAATCAATCATACCCCTTAATTCAAGTATTACCTTTTGAGAACCCTTAAGACCAAGTCCTGGGGCTTTGCTAAGCAATTTAGAATCACCCTCTAATACAATCTCTTTTACCTTCTCCATGCTGTATGTCGAAAGAATGGATAATGCAGATTTAGGGCCAATACCCGAAACAGATATCAACTTTTCAAAAAAGTCTCTCTCTTCTTCAGTGTTAAAACCGTATAGCATTTGACTATCCTCTCTCACTTGGAAGCTTGTATATAAAGATATTTCCCTCTCTTTCTCAACGAATATAAACTGGGAAGTAACAAATACTCTATATGCTATACCAGACGGTAAAAGTACATCAACATAATTGTTCTTCCCTATATTGTTCTTTAATACTTTACCAGATATATATGAAATCATTTTAAAATTCCTTTATATTAAAGTAATTCATCCATTCTCAATCTATCAAAGCATGCCACAGATATTGCTAATGCATCTGATACATCATCAGGTTTAGGTATCTCACTAAGATTAAACAGTATTTTAACATTTTCTTGAACCTGTTTCTTGGTAGCCTTACCGTACCCTGAAATACTACTCTTTAACTGTAAGGGTGTAAACTCATGAATTGGGATATTATGCTGTTGTAAAACAAGAAGAGCAACCCCCCTAGCCTCTCCAACAACTATCGCTGTTTTAGCATTATTATAGAAGAGAAGCGTCTCTATTCCACAGTAATTAGGTTTGAATTCTTCAACAATCTTTGTTAAATCATCATACAATTCTAAAAGTCTCTCACCTACTAACAATCCCTTGTCTGTTGTTATAGCTCCATAATCAATTGGAGAAGGATTCCCATCTTTATTAAAATCAACAATAGACCAACCTGTAATAGCTATACCCGGATCTATTCCTAATATTCGCATAATATTTAAAAAGATTAATACAAAATATCGCTCCAAACACTCTGAACATCATCATTATCCTCGAATCTCTCTACTGCACTCTCTGCTTTTTCTAAATCTTTTTCTGATAGCTTTTTTGTTATCTTTGCTTCCTTTACTATTTCAGCCTCATCAATCAGATACCCCAGTTTTAATATACTATCCCTAACATGGGAAAGATTAGAGAAAGAGGTATATACCTCTAATCCCTCAACACCCTCTATATCAATTTCTTTTATATCCTCAATTCCATCGATATCCATTAAAGCCATCATAACCTCTTCTCTATTATCTTTAACATAGGTATCCTCTCCTCCGTACTTCTCTGATTTTTGCATATGACCACTCTTAACAGTGATAAATCCCTTTGTATCAAAATTCCATGCTACTGAACCACTATCCCCCATTCTTCCTCCTACCTCTTCAAATATTTTTCTCAAATCTGCTACAGTCCTATTCTTGTTATCCGTTAGAGTATCAACAAGTATCTGGATACCACCAGGACCAAATCCCTCATATGTAATTTCTTCATAGGTGACTCCATCACTACCCTCTCCTGTACCCTTAGAGATTGCCTTCTCTATCCTATCTATTGGGAAACCAACACTCTTAGCTTTATCAATATACAATCTTAAGTTGGGATTCATATTGGCATCCCCTCCTCCTAGTTTGGCTGCATGAGTAATTTGAGTAGAGAGTTTAGAAAAAACTTTTCCTTTTTTGGCATCATTAATAGCCTTCTTATGTTTAATTGTTGACCACTTTGAATGTCCAGACATAGTATTAAAACACAAAAAATACTTTATATATCTAGTATTTTACCACTTTGGAATCTCAGAAAAAAGGTCTATATTTTTACATCATATGTATTCTCTTGGCTCGGGCTCTCTTCCTGTTTCTTCTCAACCTCTTTCTTCTTTAGAGACCTATTACCACTCTCGCTATATGTTTGATTGCTCCATCTTATTATCTTGTCCTCTATTACATCCTTGGGTGTACCATATTTTTCTCTAGAACGAGCTACTACTTGACTTCTTAACCCAAAAGGTTCGAATCTAGGAGGAAGTGATCTTGCACTAAAAGTTGTAGATGTCATTCCATCGATACACAATTTAAGATACATAGAATGAGCATCCAAAGAAACTAAATCCTCTGAAGATACTGTTGGAGCAAACTCTTTCTCAAGAATAGATGCATCCGATTGGCTTACTACAAATGATCCTAAAGTTCCAACATTCCCAAATATAGCTTGTCTTACTGTTAAAGGTAATTGATCAATATATTGATTCGTCATACACAAATCTAACTTAAACTTCCTTGCCTCAGAAAGAATCTTTGCAAATGAATCTGTAGCAAAATTCTGGAATTCATCAACAAAAAGATAGAAATCATTTCTCTCATCAGAAGGAATATCTACCCTCTCAAGGGCAGTAGATTGTAATCTGGTTATTATCATACCACCAAGCAAAGAAGCAGTTTCTTCTCCTAATTTTCCCTGTGCTAAATTCACCAAAAGAATCTTCTTTGTATCCATGATCTCTCTTAAATCAATTGTAGACTTAACCTGACCAATAATGTTTCGTGTAACAGCAGAGGATATGAATCTCCCAACCTTATTTTGTATTGGAGAAACCGATTCTGCCAGAAGCCTATTGTTCTGAGACATTTGAGCATACTCTTCTTCCCAGAACTTTATCAGTATTGGGTCATTAACCTGTTTAAGAATGAATTTACGATAGTTTTTGTCTAACAGTAATCTAGTAACAGAAAGTAAGGTTGTACCCTGTGCCTCAAGTGCAGTAGCTACAGTATTAGTTAAAATATATTGCAACCTTGGACCCCATGATGTACCAAACTGCTTTTTAAACACCTCAACCACACCATCTGCTATCAAATCTCTTTGAGATTTATCCTTGAGCTCTAGGAGATTAAAACCAATTGGGTACAAAGTATCTGTTGGATTGAAGTAGATAACATCCTCTACTCTCTCAGGAGGGATAAAATCTAATAGCTCCTCAATCAATTCTCCATGGGGATCAACCATACATGCCCCATCACCCCTTAAGATATCTGATATGAACATATTCTTAAACACCGTAGACTTACCTACCCCAGTTTTCCCTAATAGGTAGAAATGCTTTCTTCTGTCAACACTCTTAATACCAAATTCATATCTATTCCCCCTATAATCTGTTTCTGCGAATACGGTTACACCGTCTTCTCCATTTTTAGGTAAATTCATTGGGGGTTCAATCTTTTTAGATCTACTCCAAGCAATATTGGGGGTCTCTACAGAGATATTTGGCATGTGATACAAAGAGGCTAACTCTTCAATATTTATTATGTCTACAGTATCGGAAGGAAGAAATCTATTTGTATAGTCTAGATAAATCTCTTTCCCACTCTTTTCTGGTTTAGAATGAACAAATGTATTTAGATGAGCCGTGGTAAACTGCTTAAAGCTTGCAACAATATCTCTTAATATCTGTTCTGATTCTATTTGGGAAGGAGCCTTTGTTACTATCCTTACTCTAAATTCAAAACCAAGTTTCAACATTTTAAGCTCAATTTCATGTAATTCCTCCTCCTGTCCTGGTTGTAACTTTACAACCTCTTTTCTTGATCCTTCACTATCACCACCTATATTGGAAAGATTCTCCCCAACACCCTTAAGAAGATTCCCTATCTGATCAAGAAAACCTCCCCCATACGGATCTTTTCCATCTTTAATTGCTGTAATATATTTCTTTGAACTTGCTTGCCAATAATTTGATACAGGTCTAACTAGGACTTGTATCCATGCACTTTGGCCTAATTTCAAATCAGAAACAGCACCTGTAATTGCTGCTAAAGGATCAACTTCGAAATTCCTAAATGTTTTAATTGGAAATATGAAATCTTTTTCTAACTCTATCTCACCTGTGGTAACGAAAAGTTGAAGTCTATTATCCTTATCCTCTGTATAATCCTTAACATATTTTATATCAGCATTGGGATACTGTGCATAGATTTGTCCCTCTATGAATTTAGCAAGATGCTTTGGAACAACAGAATAGAATTTTATTCCATCATTACAACTGGAAGCAATCTCAAAACTAATTAAATCTTGAGACTTCATTGTATCTCCCAAAATACCATGAATTGATGCAAACATCTGCTCTGCAGCTAAGGGCGTCTTATCATTTTCCCTTGGGACTAATATTTGCATTATCAAAGGATTGCGAACCTCATGGAATACTTCAACCTCTTCCACTCTCTTCCTTCCAAGTAAAAAGATGAAGGCTGAGAATAGCAAAGATGCAACGAGAAGTATAAAAATCACAATTAACATTTCCATATGTTCTTTATTTTACCTTAGAAAGTAATTATTTAGAAGATATCAGAAAGAATATACTGTAGGTATATCTTTCCCAAGGATAATCACTACATCTCCAGTAGTCATAAAAGATGGCCTATCCTCTATTATTTCATATGTACCAGGAAAAAGCTCAAAAATTACCTTAAGAGAATTCTTAAATTCATCAGGCTTAGGAACAAAGAATTTAGTTTTCTCCTGCTCAGAAGGTGCATTATCATATCTTACAACCTCACAGCCACTATTTCGGATTTTTCTTGCATACTGACTTGCATATCCAGACATACCGCTACCGTTATATACTTCTACCCTTACCCTCTCTTTCTCTAAATCTCTATCTATCATCCCATCTATAAAACCTCTCCATATTGAATCGTATGCCTCAGTATTGATATAGCTAGAGATACCCACTCCACTTGAAGACTCCTGTTGAGATAGATAGGCATTACTACTGAAATCAATTAGATACGGTCTTAAAGAAATTGTACCTTTATGAATCTGTTTTAATTGAAGAATAACATTCCCGAGGGTTGGAAGAGATGAATATATCATAGCCTCAGAATCTTTAAATTTTGAAGACGACATCAGCAAGTTTATCCATCCTAATTTCGAAACAAAACTATTTAGGAAAAATGCCTCTTGATTAACCTGGAATCCATTAGAGTAATACTGTCCATATATTGATTCTCCAGAAGATTCTCCTAAATTCTCCTTAAATATTTCAAACGCATCACTACCTATCCATATATACTGATCTATATTACTACCAAGTACCTGTTCAAATTGCCATAAAGCATATTCTAAACCTCTACCCTCCTGTAAAAAATTACCTGCATATTTAAAAGTTGAAATCGGAAGAGTACTACCGAAATCTTTCTCTAATCCAGAATATTCTACCCAACCAGGGAGATATATTAATACAGATACCCCTTTCTCTTTATTCTCAGCATATAGATAGGCCATAGCTATCCTCTCTTTCTCATTATATTTCTCTTCAAAAACTATTAGCGTTTTCTCTAGTGCATCTTTTTGACTAGAAAGAAGATAGTACTCTGCGTTATTTTCTCTTAAAGGATTAACACTTTTAATCTTACTAAAACCAACGTATGTATATACACCATACCCAATAGCTGAGAGAAAGAATAAAACAACAAGTATTTTCGTCAAATCAAACTTTATACTCTTTCTTTTTGGCTTACTCTCTTTTTTGTATCTCTCTCTTCCTGTTGTCATTCTTATACAACTAAGGTTAATATCTCACCATCTCTTTTCTTAAAACTAAGTAATACGGATTCTAACATTATCTCGTTACCAGAACCTTTCCCATACAGTGAATCACCCTTAATATGATACCCTAAGTGTTTTAATGTACACCTTATCTGGTGCATTCTACCTGTTTCAATTTTTATCAATGCCTCATCTCCAGAGAAAAATATGTAACTTAGTGCATATTTCGAACCATCAAATTCATATGTCTTAAACTCCATTCTATATCTATTACTACTACTTCTACCTATATATCCTTCCACTTTTAACCAATCTTTCCAAGGTTGTAAATTTATGTTCATTTCTTTAAGATATTTTTTCAAACTGATCTCCTGTTCTAATTTTTTACTCTCTTCTAAATATGCATGATATATTTTAACAACATCTTTATTTTGGAATAAAGTTTTTAAATATTCCTGTGTCTCTTTATTCTTAGCAACAACCATTAAACCTGAAACTCCTTTATCTAACCTATGAACTATACCTGACCTATCCATTAAACTATCATACGAATTCCTACTTTCGAGATACTCTCTAAGATAGTTTGCCAATGTATTTTCTTTATTCCCAACACCAGGATGAACAACTAAACCCTTAGGTTTATACAAAACCATTAATTCATCATCTTCATATCTAATATCCAATGTTCCCTTCTGTGCTTTAATCTCCTTACTTAAATCTAAACCTCTATATATCCCCTGCCAATACTCTTGATCTACATATATTAAATCCCCCTCTTTTAATCTATACGACCTCTTACAAGGTTTACCATTTACCTTACATCCCCCCTGGAAATACTCTTGTACTACTGTCCTAGTTAATTCAAAACCGTACTGCTCCTTTAGAATATGAAGTACTTTTATATCAACTCTAATGCCTTGTTCATCACTTAAAATCTGTGTTTCCATAAGTATATTAGTTTACCATTTACATATTTATATATACAGAAAAACCATTACTCTTTATCCTTCTCCTTAACGATATATACTATGCTCAAAATACAAATAGTAACAATCCCTATATCTGCAATATTTACATTAACCCCAAAGAAGTCTATATAATCACACACACCTCCATACATAATCCGCATAAAAAGATTACTAATCCCTAGCATCACAATGGAGAGAATATTGTATCTAAATATGCTTTTTATGTATATAGAAAGACATACTAAGAGAAAGAGTAAAAGGGCCGTGATTAAGACTTCATACTCAATCCTTACCCCAAATGCTATTCCCCTATTTAATGTACAGACTCCATCTGCTATTAGCTTAATAGAGAGTAAAGAATTTAAAACAGAAAGAATTATAGAGGAAATTAATAGAAGTGTACCCTTCTTCATATCACTTAACCTGGACAGATCTTACAGTGGATACACTTCTAATACTCACTTTTGCCCTCCGAAGATCAAGGATAAAGAAGAAAGACATTACAAGAGACCAAATCATAAAGATTCCTACTAGTACGTCTTCTAGAAGAGACAAATCACTTGAAAGATACAGATACACAAGATAGACAGAAGAGATAAACACAATTAATACACCAATATATCCAAGAATATACTTTTCATACAACGGATCTTTGACAATCTTAAAGATAAATTTGAAAAGAAAAAAGAAAATTGCAAGAACAAAAATTAGTACTAACCCTTTATATATCCATTCGTTGAAATTTGAAACTAAACCAATATATATAAATGACATCCCCACCATTGCCGTTGAAGAGAAATATATTGGGAAGAACATATGTTTCCATCTCCATTTCTTAACAACCAAAACAAAGAATGTTAAGAAAAGAAGAAGAGAAACAAAAAGTGCAAGAATTACTAATCCACCATCCCAAACACTAAAAAATCTCCAGGGTAACAACCTAAAAAGAAACACCTTATCACCATACTTCTCATAGGGCAACCAATACCAAATATACGAAGAAAAGGAGCTCCATTCCAAAATCACATACACTACCCTTCCGAAAATAGCACTTAGGAAACCAGAAACCAGAAAAACATCAAAAATAGAAGACCTGTTCTTTCTAGATTCAGCACAACCTCTCCAGAATACGAACATTCCAATAAGAAAAAGTGTTGAGTACACTACTAAAGGATGAATATCTTGAACATACTCTTTTAAAATATAAAACCACTCTTTCACTTTAACTACCTAAAACTTTATTTCCTTTTCTTTTTCTTTTTGTCCTTTTTCTTTCTGTTACTCTGATTCTCCGTTTTTGTATTCTCTACTGTATTTCCAGATTCCTTCTTACTATTATCAACCTTACTTTGTTCCTCTTTCTTCTCCTTTATTTTAACAAAGGGCGCTATTATCGCATCTCCTAACTTTACAACAAAACTATTCCCTGTTTTGTATCTTGTCCTTTTTGACTCTACTGTCTCAGTAGCATGCTCTTTAGTAGCTATAATCTGCTGTTCCATTACTGCGACATCTGGATATTTCTCTTGTTGTACAGCCCTATCTCTAATTTGAAAACCGCAGAATTCACAATGTTTATGATCTTT
>DCUE01000021.1:0-12236 GCA_002328465.1 Candidatus Dojkabacteria bacterium UBA2222 | reverse complement strand
TCAATTGTTTCACTAGGTCTAATTATCAAATATATTATCAATCCAGGGATATTTAATATGGCAACAATTAATATGTACACAAATCTAATACTGTTTTTTGAGGTCCTTTCCCCAGAGTCAACCCATACCCAACCAACTATTACTAACCAGAAAATAATAAAAAGAAAACCCAATACAAAACTGAACATATTGAAATCTAAGTTTCCAATAAAATCAAATGCTCCAAGTACAAAATTTTCTAATTCCATATTGTTCTCCTTTCTAATCATTTAAAATGGTCGAGGAGGGAGTTGAACCCTCACACTATTGCTAGCATGGGATTTTGAGTCCCACGTGTCTGCCAGTTCCACCACTCGACCTAACAACAGTATTATATATCAACAAAAGATGTATTGTATATATACTAATTCTTCTCTTTGTATAGATTTCTAAAACTGGCAATCTCTTTAATAAATGCCAACTCTATTAAACCAGTTGGACCATTCCTATGCTTCGCAACAAATACCTCTGCACTACCCTTCTTTTCTGTGTCCGGATTCCATGTCTCTTCCCTATCCAGAAATATTACAACATCTGCATCCTGTTCAATAGAACCAGACTCTCTTAAGTCAGATAGCTGTGGTCTCCTACTCTGTCTTTGCTCAATCGCTCGAGAAAGCTGAGATAGAGCAATAACAGGAACATTTAATTCTTTAGCTAGATTCTTCAAACCTTGAGAAACTTCTCCCACTTCTAATGTTCTACTCTCTTTACTGTTACCATGCATAAGCTGTAAGTAGTCAACAAAAATAACATCTACACCCTGTTCCAAAGCTAATCTTCTTGCCTTTGTCCTTATCTGATTAATGTGCTGACCTGCCATATCATCAACAAAGATGTTTGCATCAGCTAATTCACCCATTGTATTGGCTAGTTTTACAACTTTCTCTTCTGTTAATTTGTTGGTCCTTATTTCCCAAAAGGGTATACCCGATTGCATTCCCAATAGCCTATCCATAATTTGCATGTTGGACATTTCCAATGAAAAGAAAGCTACATTCTTTTTCTCAATCAACGCTGCATGTCTCATCATATCCAATGCTAAAGATGTCTTACCAACAGATGGCCTTGCAGCTAAAACTACTAAGTCAGACTTCTGGAACCCTCCAAGAAGGATATCTAACTCCTTAAAGCCAGTTGAAATACCAGCATAGTCATCACTCTCTTTGGCATGAGCAGCTCTTTCATATGCATCCTTAAGTAGCTCTTTGATATGAATAAAATTGCTTTTGATTCCATCCTGAGCTACATCAAAAAGCAAGGTCTCTGATCTATCAACAACTTCTGCTACAGAAATTCTTTCATCAAAAGCGAGTTGAGTAATCTCTGAGGAAGAGGAAATTAATCCTCTTCTTGTCGCCGTTTCTTTAACAATATTCGCATACTCTTGTGCATGTGCGGCAGTTGGTACAAAAGAAGCTAATTCAGTAAGATATGCTCTACCCCCTATCTTGCTAAGTACTCTTTTCTTTTTTAGTTTATCTGAAACTGTAACTAGGTCTATGGGAAGACCCTCTTCAAAAAGTTCTAAAATATTCTCATAAATTGTTACATGCCTATCATCATAGAAGTGTAACGCTCTAAGCCAACCAGAAACCTCTATTAGTGCATCTTTTTCTAACAGAATAGATCCTAATACTGATTTCTCGGCTTCTAAGTTTTGTGGAGGAACTCTCTCCATATGTTTTTAATTAAGAAATATTACTTCAATATTTTTGTTCTCTTGCTCTGGACTTGGAGTAACATTTAAATATGTCTCTTCTCTGACATTTGTAAAACCGAAATATTTGATAAAGTCATCCCTACTCTTTAGATCTTTCCCAACCTTAAGACCCTCTTTCTGATATGCACAGGGAAGTAATATTGTAGGATCTATATAGTTGAGAATCTTCTCAATCTTTTCGTAATCAATAAAGAGATTTCCATTCCCTATAGGAAGAATTAATACATCTACATCACCTAAATCCTTCGCCTGAGAAACATCTAACGAATTATCAATCAACCCCATATATACAACTCTCAAAACAGCTTCATCTATAGTGTAGAAAGGAGAATCCACATCTCTTCTAATCATCATCCCCCCTATTTCATACTCCCCTGGAGAAGATATCTCAATTACAGAATCTCTATGTTCGGGTTCAACTTTCTTTAAAATATCATTCTCTAATAGGATATTCTCTTTACCCCTTAGCTCTTTGCCAGAGAAAAGGACTACATCTGCCTTACTCTTACTAAAACTTAACCCACTCTTTTTCAAAGACAATGGGTCAGTAAGAATTGTTATATCACTAGTACTTAAAAGGAAAGAGGACCATCCGAGACTTTTAATCTTCATATTTACAATATTTTTATATTATCAGGCAGTACACTACAAGAGTATATCAAATTTCTTAATCTGATAACCCAATGGTTTTTCGAATATCTTCTACTAAAGACTCTTTCATCTGTTTTTTCACTAGCTCTAATTTCAAACTCTCTAAAGATGAAATAACAGCCTGTAATTGAGTCATTACTTTATCTTCATCCGTATTACTTACAATCATTCTCTTTATACCACCAACCTGTCCCTCTATTCTACTTACCCTGTTTTGTATTCGTTTAGAATATTTCATATTAGTATCTAGTATATTTTTTTAATTAACAAAAATCAATATACAAACCATTGATACAAATCAGCACTCAGCGATATTCTCTGCTAACCGTATATATCTAATCATCTTTAATTACCCTCTTTGGTAAAGTCGGATTCTGTAGAAGCCACTTTTGAAGATGGAGTACTCACAGTTAAGCTACCAAAGGCAAAAGAAAATCAAACAAAAGAGGTCGTTATTAAATAAAAAGAAGGAGGCTTCTAGCCTCCTTTTTTAATACTTAGTTATAGACACCCTACTTTGCATCTGCTATAATCCTATCCGTTATGAAAAAAGATTTACACCCAAAATACAACAACAATTTAACAGTAGTTTGCTCATGTGGAAACACATTTGTAACTGGTTCCACTATTGATAAAGATACACTCACTGTTGAGCTTTGTTCTAAATGTCACCCTTTCTATACTGGTGAACAGAAAATAGTAGATACAGACAATGTTGTAAAAAGATTTGAAGAAAGAGCACAAAAGAGCTCTCAAATGTCTTTTAGAAGTAAAAGAGAGAAAATGGCTGAAAGGAAATCTAAGAAAACAGAACCTGCTAAGTCCTCATCCTCTCTTACACTCAAGGATATGCTTGCGAATGCAAATATATCTAAGTAACAGTACCCCTTTAAATACTTAAATGATATTATCCATATATATGGACATACAAACATTAAAGAAAAAATATATCCTAGAAGAGATATTAGAGAAAAAAGAAAGTCTTGAGAAAAGATTGGAGAGCTCTCATTCTACAGGAGAGAATATGTCAGAACTTAGCTCAGAACTGGGATACTATACCCAACTTTACACATATATAAAGGGGATCTATCAGAATATTGGTAAGTATGAACAGGCACAACAAATTTTCCAAGAAGCAGATGACCTCGAACTTAAAGAGATGGGAAAAATTGAGATGAAAGAGGTAGAAGAGAATACAGAAGAGTTGGAGAAGGAGATTGTTAAACTACAGATAGAGAGAGAGTTTCATGATGAAGATGATAACAGATCTGTAATTTTGGAGATTAGAGCAGGTGCTGGTGGTGAAGAGGCATCTCTTTTCGCAGCTGATCTCTTTAACATGTATAAAAACTATGCTGTGAACAAAGGATGGGATGTACAAATAATTGATAGTAATGTTTCCGAGACCGGAGGATACAAAGAAGTAATTGCACATATTAATGGTAAGAATGTATACAAAAACCTTAAATATGAAAGCGGTGTACATAGAGTACAAAGGGTACCTGTTACAGAATCTTCGGGAAGAATACACACATCAACAGCTTCTGTTGCAATAATGCCAGAAGCAAGAGAGATTGATATAGAGATTAAACCAGAAGATTTAAGAATCGATGTAATGAGAGCATCTGGAGCTGGTGGACAGTGTGTAAACAGAACAGACTCTGCTGTAAGAATAACACATCTTCCCACAGGAATAGTTGTAAGTTGCCAAGAGACAAAGCATCAGGCACAAAACAAAGAGAAGGCTATGGCAAACCTTAGATCCAGATTGTATGACAGAAAGAAAATGGAAGAAGATGCAAAAAGATCCAGCATGAGATCTCTACAGATAGGGAGTGCCATGAGAGCAGAAAAAATTAGAACATACAATTTCCCACAAAACAGGATTACCGATCACAGAATCAAGAAATCATGGCACAGTATTGAATCTATTCTTTTTGGTAATTTGGATGAACTAATTGAAGATGTTAGAGAAGGAATACAAATAGGGGCTTTAAATAATGCAAAATAATCTATCCAAACTTTTCAGAATACAACGGTTCTTAAATGATATTAAATATCCAGACGCATATCGTATTGCTAGAGAAATTTCAGAGTATCTTAATATAAAGAAACGCTCAAATGAGGTAGAAATTTTCAAAAGATTACACCTAGAGGAACCCTGGGAATATGTCCGAGGCTCTGTAATTTTTTGTAATAACGAATTCAAGATTAGTAAGGATACCTTAATACCTAGAATAGAAACAGAGCAATTAGTATACGAGTGTAAAGAATATATTGAAAAAAATGGTATCAAGAATATAGTGGACGTAGGAACAGGCAGTGGCTCTATTGTAATATCTCTCGCCTCTCTGTTAAAGGATAATATACCCTACTCTTTCTATGCTACAGATATATCTAAAGAGGCCCTAAAAATTGCAAAATTAAACGGAAAAAAAATATTGAAAACAAAGAAAGTAAGATGGTTAACTACTAATTTAATAAAAAGTGTTCCAAAGTTTGATGGCCCTACACTAATTATTGCAAATTTGCCGTACATCCCAACAGAACAGTATGAAAAGCTCGAAAAAAGTGTTTTGAGATACGAACCTAGATTAGCTCTGGATGGTGGAGAAGATGGACTCCAATACTATAAAGAGCTGTTTGAACAAATTAAAGCAAAGGAACTAAATTGCAAATCTATATATATTGAAACCGAATCCTCTATCTTTAAAGAGAGTAAGAAATTGATTAAGAAGTACTTTCCTAATTCTAAAGTAAGAGGAATTAAAGATTGTTTTAATAAAGAGAGATTTCTGAAGATAGAGTTATAATAAAACTACTCAGCTTCCTCTAAAGTCACTTTTATACTCTTAATCTCTCCCTTACGCCAAACTTCCAAAGATAACTCCTCCCCTACTTTGTATGATTGAACAATATATGAGAAAGATTGTTTAACATCATCTTCATTTACTTTTGTTATTATGTCTCCCCTCTTTATATCCACCTTTGAAGCAGGACCCTCTGGATCCACATTCATTACTAGAGCACCTGCAACAACATCTTTATAAAACATCGCTTCATATTCTGAAATCATTTGATATGAAATTCCAATATACGGTTTAATAAATTTCCCATATGTTCTGTATTCCTCTAATCTTTGTTTTACAATGTTTATTGGTAATGCAAACGATATATTGTCTGCATTCGCAGTTGTAGCAAAGTTTATACCAATAACCTTACCCTCCGTACTTATTAGTGGGCCACCAGAGTTTCCAGAATTAACGGCAGCATCTGTCTGTATAACATTCTCATATACTTTCGTTGTAGAACCAAACCACCCTGAAGAAGTAGTAACCGACCTATTCAATCCACTAATGACCCCCGTGGTTACACTCCCGGCATACTCCCCCAGTGGAGTTCCTATTGCTATAACAGTTTGACCAACTAAGAGGGTATCTGAGTTACCCAAATCTAAGGATTTAAGCGATTTAGCATCAATCTTTAACAATGCAATATCATTACTATCATCTCTAAGTACCTCCACAACAGAGTACTCCTTTCCATCACTAGTTATAACCTTGTATGAAGATGAAACATCAGACACAACATGTTGATTTGTGATTATTATTCCATTTGGATCAACAATAAAGCCAGTTCCTATATTATTAACTTCATCTACTAATCCCTCTCCGCTTTTCAGTTTAATCTGGCTAATTGCAATACTGACAACTGAAGGAGAAGATTCCTTAACAACATTAATTATCAAATTCTCTTCTTCCGAGATTGTAATTGCTGGGTTATTCTCGTTAGACCCATCGCTACCAGTCACCCAATCCCTTACAGGCTCAGAGAATCTGATTAGAAATATAAAGGACAATAGAAAGCAAATAACCAATGTAATTACTAAGAGAGCCACTCCAAAAACTTTGAGATGTCTATAATTATCAAAATTTAGTTTCGGTATTTTTTTCTCTTTAACTTCTTCCATATTTAATACCTTAACAAATTATTTATTTATTAACTCCAATGCCCTATTATACTGCTTATCTATACCTTTTATGAAGTCCTCTTTTGTATTCTCGACAATTACATCTGGAGTAATAGAATTCTCTCTATTTAGCCAAGAGCCATCAGGAAGCAACCACTTCAAGATGGTAACATGTAAACTAGAGCCTCCACTAAGATCTATTATACTTTGTGCAGTACCCTTACCGTATGTCTTGTTCCCAACAACTGTAGCTACTTTATTCTGCTGCAAAGCTCCTGCAAAAATCTCAGATGCCGATGCACTACCCTCATCTACAAGTACTATCACTTTCTTCCCTATTAATCTTCCTCCCTTTTTTGAATCAAAGGTCTGGACACTTCCCTTGCCATCCTCTTGTTGAGAAATTATCTTCCCTATATCTAAGAAGTCATCAGCAGCGTATACCCCTGCATCAAAATATCCTCCTGGATTACCCCTCAAATCAATCACAATCTTATTAATTTTCTTGGAGGTTATATCTTCAACTGCTTCATCCCATTTCTCATTCCACTCTATTAAGGATGCTTCCGTAAACCTTGCTATATCGATATATGCAACATCCTTTTTATCTCCAACATATGATAATGTAATACTTGGAACAGTTATCTCTCCTCTTGTAATATCTATTTCGACAGGTTCTAAATCCCCTTTATGCAATACCTTCAATTTTACTTTTGTACCTGCCTCTCCCCTAATCTTTTGAACAATTTCATACACATTATCACCATTCTTTACCTCATAATCATCAATAGCTAAGATATAGTCTCCAGCCCTTATACCTGCCTCTTTAGCAGGTGAACCATCTAGTGGTGTAACAATAATTATTGCCCCGTTATCATATCCTAATTCAGCACCTATCCCTTCAAAATATTTTCCACTATTCGAATCATTAAAACTCTTTGTCTCCTCTGGAGTAAGGAAAACTGTTGCTTGGTCTCCGTAAGAATCAACTAGTCCCTTAACAGCACCGTATATTTTCTCCTCCTCTGTGACCTTGTCTTTTTCTACATATCTTGCCTCTAATATGTTCCATACTTCCCAGAATAAATTAATATCTACATTCCTAGAGCTTTTAATTGAAAGGAGCCCTTCTGCATTTGGTACAATACTTCTTCCAAATATTACCCCAAAACAGAATGCAACTACTGTGAGCATTAAAACCCCGAAAATTCTTCCTCCATTGTTCTCTTTTTGCATATTATGAAATTTTATAAGTAAAACTAAGTTCCATTATATTCCGTATCTAATCATTATTACAAATCTATAAAGTCTAACAGTCCAATATTCATTAAAGAAGTCCCTCTTTTTTTGAAATCTACTAGTACATTTTGACTATCCTGATCATATTCTAAAATCTTCCCAATATATCCATATGAAGAAACTGATCTTGAAATTACAGTCTGATTAATATATTGATCAACAAACCACCCCCTATTCTTTATCTCTGAATCTGAAAGAATAAATAGCTGGTTCTCAAATGTATCTAACATAGCAAATTTTGATTTAAATGAAACAAACTTCTTTATAAAATCTAAATCACAATGAACAGGACCGAATCCCCCTAATATCATTACAGGCAATCCGATATTTCTGAATTCTGTATATGACATAGCGTAAGTTATAACTGCTACAGCACCCCTCTCAAACAGTTCAATAGCTACTCTGTTGTAAAGATATGGACCAACCCAAACAATTTTCCCCCTATAATCATCTTCAAGTCCTTCCTCTGTTAAAATAGTGTTTCCATCACCCAATATCTCTAGAGTTCCAAAAAACTTATCTTCATTCTTGCTACTCACAACTCCATCAATCACAATGGCGTCTGTTGTAACAACTAATCCATCTACTGGATTAACGGTCTCTACAGTTCCTACAAAATCACTCTTCACTGTTGATACACTCTCCTCTCCCAAAATATCAATATAGCCCTGCTTAATTCTCGATAAATCTAGGACTCCATTGATGGGAGAAATCAATTCAGTCACTGATAATTTACCTGAAGATGTCCTTTGAGCTAGAATCTCTCCCTCCTCAACGTATTCACCGTTCACTCTTGTAACATACTTCTCACACTCTTCGTTCTTACAACCCAATACCTTCGGAACGCTTAAAGATTTTTTCAATGGACTAGACGATCTCTCTAGAAGAATATCTCCAATTTTAACCTTACCCTCTTTTACTATTGCTCTATCGCCATCTCTTAAGGGTATTTTAAATCTGTAATCTGCATATTTTTCAAAAATCCTACTCCTTATCTCCATCTCCCCAAATCTTTAATTTAATCATATTGTTTTGAACTGAAGGACCGTATATTATTGGCCTTGATCTTCCATCTACAACTAAGTACTCGTATAACACTCCCTTTTTGTCAGACATAAACTGTACACCCGAGGAGTTGAAATGAGAAAATACAGCCCCATTTTTTAATACCCCCTCTATTATAACTTTCTCCTCTAATTCTGGTAATTTCATAAACTGAAGAATAGAACCTAATGCAAAAATATCTTTTGATTCTGTATTCTGAGCAAGATATTTCCCAGAGAAAATAATTTTATTTTTACTTCTAGAAGGTATGTCTGGGATTAACACCTTCAATACCTTTGGCAATATATCCCCTTTAAAAACAACTATATCTTGAGAAATTTCCTTCTCCATCATACTCTTTCCAAAAGAAAGTACCTTGTTCTCTTCATCGATATACAAATCGATATTACCCTCTAGCTCTAAACCATCGATAAGAGAAATGAGGAGTTCCCTTCTTTTAAGCAATTTCCCAATATTTCCCGATACAAATATCCCACAGTTTTCTCCGACAATACCGTCTAGCTTCTCTCTGTTGGATTGTTTTAAAGACAGTAGTTGAAGAGTTGTAAAAGCCCTCAATATATCATGTAATACAGGATCTGAAATATATTCACTATTATGCGCTACAAAATTTGCCCATTTATTAGATATATCCTCAGAAGAGGAATCAACTGCTAAAAAAGCTTGAAGTTTGGAACTCTTTACAAAATCAATAAGCCCTATCTCATTATTCCAATCTATCTTAGAGGAAGAGAATTTAATTTCTCGTTCAATCTCTTTACTAAATATCCCTGCTTGAGTTTGGATTAATTGTGTTCTGTAAATTGAAAAATGCGAGATATCTAAATCAATCCAGATGACATCATTATACCCTAATCTTTCCATTACCCCCTTACTTATTACCTCCATATATTTATCATCCAAAACTTTCAAGGCAATATCATTTGAGAACTCTTTCAAAGATGTAAAAATATTCTTAAAGAAGGGCTGATTATCATCAATCAATACTTTTATTCCTGAAACCCCTACCTCCTCTTTTACAAATTTCTTAATTCGGAAACTACCTTCAAAATCTCTATTAACGATATCCCAATCAAACATCCTTTCTAATGAATTGAAGTATTCAAACCAAAAACCTTTCGTAAAAGTAGAATCATCTAACCTGAATTTTAAAGGTGATAGGTCGGTACTTTCAGAAAGAATATATGTCCTTTCTGCGGCCAAATCAGAGTATGCCAAATTAGCAAATATGGAATTGTCTTTTATCAACAATGTGAGAAATGCATTCTGTTTTAGTATCGGCAGTATATCCATAACAGTAATAGTTTACCAGTTTAATACTCTTTTTGAAATAAAAAGGGGGTAATATTACCCCCCTTAAAAATCAATGTACTATCTACTACTATTCTCTAGCTACATAGGGTAATAGTGCCATAAATCTTGCTCTTTTAATAGCCCTAGTAAGCTGTTTCTGATGTCTGTGACATGCACCTGACTTCTCAACAGAGATAATTTTGCCTCTTACAGATGTGAATTTCTTCAACTGATAGACATCTTTATATGATACTTCCTTAACTCCGGAATCACATAAAGGACAGGATAGGTTTTGAATTATCTTTCTTCTTCTTCTCTGCTTCTTTTTTCCGCCATATGAATCACTACTCTCTTCTTCTGTAACCGTTTTCTCATCAAAAACATCATCTAAAGATGGAGCTATTAATACTTTCTCTTCTTTTATCTTTCCTTCGTCCATTACGCAATACTAAACAAATTAAAATGGTAAATCTGAATCCTCTAAAGGATCTTCATTTCCTGTAGAATCATCTGTTGTTGTTGATACCTCTTCTGCAACAACCTCTTCCTCTTGTTGGGCATGAGAAGCCTCGTTATCTAAACCAGCTCCCTGCTTACCTTTACTATCCAAAAGAATCATATCATTTACTCTTACTTCTGTCTTATATCTTGTAGAACCATCCTCTGCCTCCCAAGACCTAGTAGTAAGTGAACCCTCTATATAAACCTTCATACCCTTAGCGAGTAATTGCTGACATATCTCTGCCATTTTATTCCAAGCTACTATGTTATGGAATTCTGCGACCTCTTTTACATTACCATCCTGATCTTTCCAGGACTTGTTAGTTGCCATTCCAAATGTTACAACTGGTGTTCCACCTGTTGTGTATCTTATCTCTGGTTCTCTTGTTAAGTTACCTATCAACTGAACCTTGTTTAAAGACCTTGCTGACATTTTTGTATATATATAAATTTAACTTACCTTAATATTAACAGCCTTTTATTAAAAAATATTTAACTAAACTTCTATTTCTTTTTTCTTAATTCCCTTCCCTATTTTCTCTATATTATCAACCTCTATAATCATAAACCTAAGGATTTCCTGTCTTAATTGTAATAATCTTTTCATCTCATTAATATTGCTAGGAAGATTTTCGAAGTTATATACAATATAATAACCCTCATTATGTCCTTGGATTTTATATGAGAGATACCTCTTACCCCAGACATCAACATCCAATACTTCTCCCCCATCTTTTGACATCATTTCAGTAAACTCCTTGTGTACACTCTTCCTCAAATCATCTGGTAAAAGTGGTTTAAGAGCAACCATAAATTCATACGTTCTCATTTTCTTCTTATCTACTGCCATCTATATATGTTATCTATTTTAACTTAGCGAATGGATTTTAGCAGAAAAAACGATATATTACAATCGTATTAAGTATTGGCTAAAATGATAATATAGTCACCATCCTCAACTATATATTCTCTACCATGATTCTTAATTATACCCTCTTCCTTTGCCCTATTCCACCCCCCTACTTCTAACATTCTATCTACATTTACTACATCTGCTGTGATAAAATTCTTTCCTAAATCAGTATGTATTACACTTGCAGCACTTTTCACATCTGCACCTCTTTCTATACTCCATGCATTACACTCTTTTTGAGAACCAGTATAGAAAGTAATTAAGTTCAACCTGTTGTAAGCACCCATAATCACATCCTCAACCGTAACAGGCCTCTTCCCAAGCAACTCTATATACTCATTTAGTTCCTCTTCTTTCATACTTGCTAAATCCGAAAGGAGTTTAACATCTACCTCCAATACATATGTATATGAGCTATCTTCTGAAATACTACCTAACTGTTCCTTCCATTTCTTGATATTTGTCTCCTCCAATCCCTCCTTACAATTTAGAACAAATACTCTTTGTTTATTTGTTAGTAACCACATCTCTCTAACTATTGCACTCTCTTCCTTGTTCAACACCATATCTATTACTGGTTTCCCCTCATTTAACCACTTTAATACCTTCTCCAATGTACTTAATTCTAATCCTATACTTTCAGTTACTCCAGATCTTGAGTTTCTTTTAACAGTATCGTATTTTTTCTCTACAACCTCTATATCTTTTAGAATCAATTCAGCCTGTACAATCTCAAAATCATCTACTGGATCCACTCTATTGTATACATGCACTATCTCTTC
>DCUE01000057.1:9408-11853 GCA_002328465.1 Candidatus Dojkabacteria bacterium UBA2222 | reverse complement strand
ATAGAATTCGTTAGCAATCTGTTCCTCTTGTGGCATAAATGCTGTTGCCTTACCTATTTCCATTACAGCCATTCCCTTTTGCATTCTTTGCATTAAAGCAGTATATACTTCACCAACCTTATCACTAAATTCACTTATTACTGCATCCTTCTCTGACTCCCTTATCTTTTGTAAAAGGACTTGCTTTGCTGTCTGAGTTGCTATTCTTCCTAAATCCTCGGAGGGCATCTCTATTTGTACGGAATCCCCTATCTCTACACTTGGAGAAATTAACTCAGCTTCACTTAGAGCTATCTCTATCTCATTGTCCTTAACTTTATCAACAACAATCTTAAGTGCAAAAAGCTTAAACTCTCCTGTTTCTCTATCAACTTCTACTGCCAAATGACTTCCTAACTTCTCATCAATCTCTTCATATTCTTTATCAACTTTCCCATACTTCTCTTTCTTTACAGCACTCAATATTGCAGATTCTAAGGCTTTAAAAACCTCTTCTTTGTCTATTCCTCTTTCTGCTGCTATCTGATTTATTGCAGCAACCAATTCTGATGTCATTGCCATCTAAAGAAAATATTAAAATTTAATGTTAAATGTTAAAAAAAAAGGTGAGAAACCATCCCACCAAATCTTCAATAAGTCTTCCCATGAGAGTATATCATATGAATATGGAAAAATCCAAATGAGAATGATATTTTAACACTTTTAGATATCCTTAAGATTCTCCCACAGTTTCTTCTCCTCCTTACTAAGTCTCTTAGGAATGTCTACATCTACTCGTACATACAAATCTCCCCTTGAGGCTTCTTTCCCCAAAATTGGGGAACCCTCTCCCTTTATCCTAAAAATTGTCCCTGGCTGAGTACCACTTGGTATTTTTAATTTTACATCCTTCTTGATTGTCTCTACATCAATATTTCCCCCAAGCACAGCTACATGGACAGGGATACTTTCAACAGAGTAAAGATCGTTTCCTCTCCTATCAAATTTTTCTGATGGTTCAACTTCCACCTCAACAAAGAGGTCCCCGTACTCACCCCCTAAACTTGCATTTCCACCCTCTCTAAATCTCAAAACCATACCATCATATGCCCCAGCAGGAATACGAATCTTAACACTCTCTGATTTTGATTCTAAACCAGTACCTCCACACTTACTACACACTTTCTCTGGAATACTTCCTGTTCCTCCACACCTTGAGCATTGTGCCATTACTGCAATCTGTCCTAAGAAGCTATTCTGTACCCTTCTCTCTCTTCCACTTCCTTTACATACATCACAAGTTTTTCTCTTACCTGTTTCACTACCACTACCATCACATTTAGAGCATTTTACATTTCTCTTAACCTTAACCGAAAATTCACCACCACTCATAGCCTCACTGAAACTGAACTTCATCCGATACCTGATATTTTCTCCCCCTCTATTTCTTTCTTGATTCTGTTGTCCAAAACCGAAATCAAATCCAAAGTTGTTATTTCCACCAAAGAATGTATTAAATATATCGCCCATATCAAAGGGGGCCCCACCGTAGCTATACTCATAGCCTCCACCATTACTACTCCTAGGATCAAATCCTTGTGTTCCTGCATGGCCATACTGGTCGTATGCTTGTCTCTTAGTATCATCTGAAAGTACTTCATAGGCTTCTTGAACCTCTTTGAATTTCTCTTCAGCACCTTGTTCTTTGTTAACATCTGGATGATACTTCTTAACAAGTTTCCTATATGCCTTTTTTATCTCTTCTTTTTTTGAATCCTTGTTTAAACCAAGGATTTCATAGTAATCTCTTTTATTCATACTTGGAGATATTCTAGCAGACAAAGACATTAAGTGCCAACAAATGACATTAAAATCTTTAACTGATAATATATTTAGAATGGATAAAGATATACAAGTTAGAAAACAGAGCGAAAAGAAAATAGCGGATACAAAAAAAACTCTATCATGGATTTTTGGAGTAGTAGGTTTGATAATAATAGTAAGCCAATCTGTACCACTCCTCTCTTCATACGTACAGGGGGAAATACAAATGCTAAAACAGAAACTAATGAAAGATCCCCTACCAGAATCATACAGACAGTATATAGAGGATGAATTTGCATACTATGATCCTGGGAAAAGTTATTTCGCAAATCTATCTGAAAATGCCGAGAGTCTTGAATATCAAGGACTCTTTACATATGACCCTCTAACAAAAAGTAGCAAGGAGATTGTTGTTGATAAAGAATATAAAGAGAATATGTATATTTCAATTTCATCAATAGAGATAAAGGATATTAGGATTACTCCAAATGTAGAAAGCTCTGATAGGAAGACATATGACCAATTTCTAAAATATGGATTAGCTCATTTCAAAGGAACTCCCCTACCTGGAGATGGAGGGAACTCCTTTATCTATGGTCATAGTGCAGTTATTAGTTTTTTCAACAGACATGATAATCTGCC
>DCUE01000057.1:0-9301 GCA_002328465.1 Candidatus Dojkabacteria bacterium UBA2222 | reverse complement strand
GTTGGAACAAAAAGATTGGTAGTAGTAGCTGAGAGACTCTAATTTTTGTAGAATATATTTATGGATAAAAATCAAAAAAAATTAATTAAACTTCTATCAATCACAGCTGGTGTACTCTTCTTAATAACAATACTTTTAGCTGTTATGTACAATCCCGGACCCAAACCAACAGATAATGTAGAACTTGTATTCTGGGGATTCTGGGAAGAAGAAGAGGCAATGCATCCCTTAATAGAAAAATATGAAGCTGAGAATCCCGGAGTAAAAATATATTACGCTATTCAACCGTTAAAAAATTACGAAACACTCCTTTTTACAAGATTAGAACAAGCAGGAGCTACTAACGAGCCAGCACCAGATATTGCAATGATTCATAACAGCTGGTTACCAAAGTATGAGAAACTACTTACCCCTTTACCAGATGACATCATGAGTAAGGAGACATACGTTCAAGAGTTCTATTCCACAGCTCTTGATGATTTTACAGGGAGAAGTGGTGATATATATGCAATTCCTCTACAAATAGATGGCTTAATGGTTATATATAACAAGGATTTACTCTTAAAAGCTGGTTACTCAGCTCCCCCTAGCGATTGGGACTCCTTCATGGAGGCAGCTAGAAGATTAACAATAAGGGATGCCTCAGGAAAAATTACTCAATCTGGGTTAGCAATTGGAACTTCAAGAAATATCACCCATGCTACTGATATTCTTTCATATTTCTTTCTTCAAAATAAGGCAGAAATTTTGAATGAAACAAGAGATCAAGTTGTTTTAACTTCCAACAGGGCTATTACAGCAGTCGACTTCTATACATCTTTTGTTGATGAAACTAATGCTACATGGGCAGTATATTTACCAAATGATCTTTCATATTTTGTAGATGGGAAACTTGCAATGATGTTTGGAACAAGCTGGAGAGCTCTCGAAATATTGGAGAATACCGAAGAAATTGAATTCGGATTATCACCATTGCCAAGGTTACCAAACAACGAAGAGGTCTACTATTCAACATATTGGGGCACTACAGTGAGTAAAGAAAGTGAAAACTCAAGGGAAGCGTGGAAGTTTGTTGAGTTTCTAAGTCAACCCGAACAGCTAAGGCGATTAAACCAAAATGCTGCAAAAATTAGAACCTTTGGAGAACCCTACTCAAGAGTTTCAATGAACAAAGAACTTGAAGAGAACCCTTACACTAAAGCATTAGCATACATGGCTCCCTTTATGAAATCTTGGCAGATTGGAGAACAGAGTTTCGTAGAGGGCCTTCTAAAACAAGCTATTACAGATATTGCAGAGGGAGGTAAGAATAGTACTACCGTATTAAGAGATACAGAGCAAGAAATTAATAATAAACTTGCAGTAAGTAATAAATAAAGATTAATATATAATAATGAAGTCAAGAAAGGCCCCAATACAAAAAAGAAAGAGAAGGAGCATTCTTCTTACCTTCCTTCTCCTCTTCACTTTACCTATCTTCGTATTCAGTTTACTTGAGAACAAGAGTTTTGATTTTAGAAACAGAGCATTTGAAGAGATAGAATTAAGTGAGATTAATCCTTGTATTATTTCATTCCCAAATGTAAATCCGTATACAATAGAGGTTAATAATACTGTCAGAATACAGATAGATGCCCTGTCAAAAGACAGTACAATTAAAAGTATAAGCATTACAGATGGTAATGGTAATGAGCTTTTTACTAAATCATATGAAGACACATCCCTAACAAGAATAACTGAGTCATTCGCATATACTCCAACTGTTGCAAGAGCGTATAACCTAACGGGTTCTTTGAACAATATGGATGGTAAAACATATGGATGTGTAATCAGCAGTCCATATGATATTAAAGGTGTGAAAGCAATTACAACAAATAGTAAACCCGAATTTATTTCAAATCCAAGATCCTCTATCCCATCTCAAAACATACAAACTGGTGTTACATACGAATATACTCTAAAAGCAGAAGATATAGATAAGGACACAATCAACTACTCCTACTCTTTCACTACTGGCCAATCATGGTTAAAAGCAACCGTAGTAGACGGTGGTGGTGGTGGTAAATTAACAATAAAATTCAGAGGTTCCACCAATACCCCTGGTAGCTATTTAGCAAACGTCTTCATCCATGATGGATATAGTAAACACCTCTCCTCTCAATCTTGGGTTATAAGTGTAAGTCCAAAAGGTAATGATAACCCTACTGTTACCATTATCGAACCTGCAAGTTCAGTTACAATAAAGAATGAAAATTCTCTAGCTATAAGTTGGGAAGCAATAGATAGCAATCCAATAATCCGATACGAACTGTACATCTCTTCTAATCCAGTTAACGAATTAGCTTGGCAGGAGATAAACAAAAATATCCCACCTACCCAATCCTCGTATACTATCGACCTCTCTACAATTACAGATGGAACATACAGAATAATATTAAGAGCTATAGACAATCAAAGTCCTGCAGGTATAGGAATGGATGTATCTCCAGAAGTATTAATATCAAGGGAGGAGAAAGATCCAAAGGACCCTGATGATAGTCCAAAGCTCCCAGAGCCCCAAATAATTAATATATCTCCAACAAGTAGCGATGAAGTTAGTAATACAAACCCAACTATTAAAGCTTCCTTAATTGGAACCGAGAATTCCTCAATAGACGAATCTAGCATAGTAGTAAAACTTGATAACATTGACATAACGAAAGAGATAAAGATAAATAAAATATCCGATTCAGAATATACAGTAATATATATACCCGAAAATTCTCTGACCACAGGGCTACATAAAGTATATATTTTCTTTAAAGATACAAAAGGTGGAGAAGCAGAAAAAGAATGGACATTTAATATTTCTACAGGAGAAGAAGATGATGATGATAACTTTATTATCTTTGGATTAGAGATTTCAAAGAGAACTGCCTACATTATTGGTGGAGGAATTGGATTAATAGCGTTAGCAATAGTAATGCCTATGATAATAATGGCGATATGGAAAGATAAGTCAGAAGAGATTTCTACAAATACTGTACTACCACAATCGTTGCCAAAAACAGATGATATCCCTATCGTAAACCCTCCTACTGAGATGGAGACTCTTGTAAAAGAATCTTTCCAGGCTCCCGAACCAGAGATACCTACAAATGAAGTCTCTCCCGTATTTGAGGCTCCTGAACCAGATGAAGATCTTACAAATCTTTACAAAGAGTTACAAGATTTGGAAGAGAAGGACTCAAAATAAAGAAAGTTTCTACTTCACAGATGCTTTTGATATAATCATGAGATGAAGAACTTCTCATACACACAACTTAGGGCTAAATATATCGAATTCTTTAAAAACAAAAATCACGTTGAAATTCCGAGTGCTCCATTAGTTCCAGAGGATGATCCTTCTGTTCTTTTTGTGAATGCTGGAATGTTCCCTCTAGTCCCCTTCCTTAAAGGAGAAAAGCATCCCTCTGGAAACAGATTAACCAATTCTCAAAGGTGCTTAAGGACTGGTGATATTGATGAGGTTGGTGATGCATCTCATTGTACAACGTTTGAAATGCTAGGGAACTGGTCACTAAATGATTACTTCAAGAAAGAAGCTATAGAAATGACCATAGAATTCTTTGTTAATGTATTAGAATTAGATATTAACAGGATATACGCCTCTGTCTTTGGGGGTGAAAATAACATCCCAAAAGATACCGTATCTATAGATGTATGGAAAAATATTTTCTCTAAATACAATATTGATGCAAAAGTTGGGAAAGGAGAAAGAATACAAGAGTATGGAAAAGAAAATAACTGGTGGGGACTTACAACGGGTGGTCCTTGTGGACCAGATTCTGAAATTTTCTTTGACACTGGAAAGATGCCTTGTGGAGAAGAATGTCATATCAATTGTAACTGTGGTAAATACATAGAAATAGGAAATAATGTGTTCATGGAGTATCTACTCGAAGATGGTAGATATGAACCACTAGGAAGACACAATGTCGATTTTGGTGGAGGACTAGAAAGACTTGTAATGATTAGCCAAGGAGTAGATTCTGTATACGAAACAGACATCTACAATCCGATACTAAACAGAGTTGTTGAACTCTCAAAGAATCAGAACTTAGAATCTCAAAGAATCATAGTCGATCATATCAAGGCTTCAACATGGATAATAATGGATGGAGTAGTTCCTTCAAATAATATGCAAGGATATGTATTGAGAAGATTAATAAGGAGAGCAATGAGACATGCAAGAAAGCTTGGCATTGAAGGGAATTTCACTAAGATAGTAGGAGATATATGTATCGAACAGTTTAGGGATGTATGGCCAAAGTTAGTAGAGAAAAAAGAAGAGACTTTAGAGCTATTAGAACAAGAAGAGGAAAAATTTAATAAAACCTTAGAGAAAGGTTTAAAAGAGTTAGAGATCCTTATCACAAAGCAAAAGAGTGTCTCTGGAAGCGATCTCTTTATGATGTATGAAACATATGGGGTACCTAGAGAAGTAACAGAAGAAATTCTTGAAGAAAAAAATGTAGAGATATTAGATATAGAAGGATTCGAGAAAGCAAAGAAGATGCATCAAGAAAAATCGAGAACATCTTCCTCCGGTATGTTTAAAGGTGGACTAGCAGATACCTCAGAGATGTCGACAAGATATCACACTGCTTCACACCTACTCCTTGCAGCCTTAAGGAAAGTACTTGGGGAACATGTATATCAAAAAGGAAGTAATATTACCTCAGACAGATTAAGATTGGATTTCCCAAATGAGGAAAGAGTAACAGAGGAGGAAATAAAGAGAGTTGAAGAATTAATAAACAATGCAATTAATCAGTCTCTACCTGTAATATGCGAAGAGGTTTCAAAAGATGATGCCTTAAAGCTGGTTCCATTCGCAGCATTTGAAGAGAAGTATGGAGATACCGTAAAAATATACTATATTGGTGATAAAACAAACCCCTTCTCTATTGAGATATGCAACGGACCACATGTCTCCAATATCTCTGTCTTAGGTAAGTTCAAAATTACAAAACAGGAGAGTGTTGGTGCAGGTATAAAAAGAATAAAGGCTATATTAGAATAACTATGCAAACAGAAAAACCCATATTAGCAATTGATTATGGAGAAAAGAATATCGGATTGGCAGTATCGGATAGTAAGGGGATAATTGCTACTCCTTTAGATGTATTAAAAATAACAAAGAAAAGAGGACTAGAGAGAGTCTACGAAGACATTTTAATGTTTGTTGAAGAGTATCGTATTAAAACCATCCTTATTGGTAAACCACAAATATTTCAAGAGACATATACCAAATCAGCTAAAAAGATTGACTCTTTTGCAAAGAAATTATCCTCTTTAACCAATACCCCCGTCGTATTCCAGGATGAAAGTTATTCTACAATTCAAGCTCAAAATGTGTTACTATCTCTTGGACAAAACATTAGGTCCTCTAAGGGGAAAATTGATATGATATCTGCAACAATGTTCCTTCAAGAGTTTCTAAATTCTGAAAAAAAAGATAATGAAAAGCATAGTTAAGATATTTCTCTTTGCACTAATTACCGTAGTTATCATAGTGTTTTTTGCAAAACAAAATTACGATTCCGTTATAGAGCAACCAAATAGTGATAGCTCTGAGAAAATAACACTTCAGATTGTATCTGGAGAATCAATTGAATCAATAATACAGAAACTGGTTGACTCTGGAATACTTAAAGAGAAATGGGCTAACTATTTCAAAATATATCTCAGATTGAATGATATATCACAAAGGATTCAAGCAGGGACATATGAAATTCCAAAGAATCTTAGCATTATTGAGATTGCAGAAACAATACAACGTGCTCGAGGATTAGATATTTGGGTCACCATTCCTGAAGGATTAAGGAAGGATGAAATCGCTAATATCTTAGAATTAGAGCTTTCCAAAGGAAATAATCAGATATTTGTTGAAAAGGATTTCCTTTCATTAACAACCTCAAAAGAGTATATCGATACATTGGGTTTTCCATACCCTCTAACCGATCTGGAGGGATTTCTTTTCCCTGACAAATACGCTTTCTCTGTAGATGCAACCACACAAGAAGTTCTAACCAAGTTTATAGATAATTTCAAAAAGAAAGTTGGTACAACAGATACTTACGAAGATATGATAATTGCGAGCATGGTTGAAAGAGAGGGATATACTTCTGAAGATAGACCCATGATTGCAGATATAATCAAGAGAAGATACCAAGAGGGATGGCTTCTTCAAATTTGTGCAACTATTCTGTACTACAAGAAAGATTGGGAACATGTAATTACAACCTCTGATATGAAAGAGAAAAACCCTTACAATACATATAGCAACCCAGGACTACCTCCTACTCCCATTTCTAATCCTGGATTAGCAGCTATTAAGGCAGTGAGAAACCCAATTCCTAACCAATATTACTACTACATCCATGATACAGATGGTAATATCCATTACGCTAAGACATTAACTGAACATAATAATAATATACAAAAATATCTTAGATAAATTCGTCACTTTGCCCAATGGAAGTTTCAATCAACATAACAGATAAAGAAATTGGAAAAAGAAAACCTGTTAGGTTAAAAATGGATAAAGCAGAATCCAGAAAGAAAAGATCTTGGATATATATACTACTTTCAATACTCTTAATTGCTTTCCTTGGGGTTGGAATATATCTTGGATACAAAGGTTATAAAATTGGAAAAGATGTAGGATTCAATTTCTCTCCCGGAAGATTAATAGAAAAAAAAAGAGACCCAGAGCTTAAGAAAGATAGTACTGGAGTGTATACTAACGTTTTACTTGTTGGTATAGATACAAGAGATAATACAAAACTTCTTAATACCGATGTCATAATTGTGGGTTCATATAATCATCAAACCAAAGATATTGTAATGATTTCAATTCCTAGAGATTTTTACGCTAAGGTTAATCCTGAAAAAACATCCTTTAGCAAGATAAATTCCGCATACTCCATTAATGAAAGAAAAGGAGAAGGGAATGGTCTTGTTGTATTAGAAGAAATCGTTGAAGAAATTCTAGGTCTAGAAATACAATATCATGCAATGATAAATTTTAAAGGCTTCGTTGACCTAATCGATTCAGTAGGAGGGGTATATGTTAATGTAGAAAATAGCTTCACAGACTATATGTATCCTAAGGGTAATGGATATGAAACAGTATCCTTTAAGGCTGGTCCACAACTAATGGATGGAGATACTGCACTAAAATATGCAAGATCAAGACACTCACGTCAAAATGGAGAAGGCTCAGATTTTGCAAGAGCACGAAGACAACAAAAAGTTATGGATGCTTTTAAGGAAGTATTGCTTAGTACGGAAACTTTGCTTAATCCTACTAAATTAATGTCTTTACTCAGTTCTATTCAGGATAATGTAAAAATATCAGAATTCTCTCTTGAAGATATTCAAGCTGGAGTAAATATTCTTAAGGCGATGGATAGTGAAGAGTCTACCTCTTCAACCTATTCTTTTGTTTTAGATCCTACAATAGGGAATTACTCCCTAGTAACAACAAATATTAAAAGTGACGGATATGCAATTGGGCCAACTGAAGGGTTGGGGAAATATACAAAGATAAATGAGTATGTAAAGCTTGCAATAGTGAATCCCATTATCTATTCCGAAAACCCTTCAATCTATGTCTATGATACAGGGTTGGGATATCAAAGTACTAAGACAAAGACAGATGAATTGAAAGCAAAATATAAATATCTTAATATCAGATTCCAAGGAACAAAATTTAAAGATAAAGAGGGAATATATATATACTCAAACAAAATAGACGAATTTACTAATACAGTAAATATTCTTGCTGAGTATATTAAGACAGAGAATAAGATTAAGCCCGAATATTTAACTACAAATACCGCTGGAGATATCTCTATACTCTTTGGAAAAGAGATTGTTGTTGAAGAAATTACTCAAGAAAGTACAAATTAAAAATGTATAAACTATACATAGGAAATGAAACGTATCTCTCCTTAACTAATGCTCAGTCAATGGTTAAAGAGCTTCTAAAAGAAAACCGTTTCGAGTATATTCTAATTGATGGAGAGAAATTAGAAAGCTCCAAAATCATGGAGGTTCTCTCCTCTCAATCTCTGTTTAACACTCCTAGGGTAATCTTCATCAAACGGTTATACAGGAATAAAGATAGGGAGAATTTAATCCCTTCCGTTCTAGAATATTTAGATAGAAGTAATGATAATCATATGATTATATGGGAAGATCAGAAAGTAAGCTCAATTACTAAATATATAAAATTCTTCAAACTTAAGAATTCCCTTGAGGAGTACAACAAACTTACAAAACCCTCCTTCACCAAGCATGCTAGAGAGAGATGTTTGAAACATGGTTTAGAGGTTGATGCTACTCTGATTACCCTTCTCTCTCAATACTCGAATTACGATGTTGAGAGATTAGAGAATAACATTATTAAATTAAAACTGTTTGTTGATAACAAGAAGATAACAAAAGACGATATTGTAGAAATTGTTCAAGACACATTAGAAGAGGATATCTGGAGACTACTTGATGAAATGAATAGTAGAGATGGTAAACCCCTTAATATTCTTGAGAAAATATTTAAACAGTCTGTAGATCCAAAATATATATTCCCAATGATTATTAGAAATATCCGATTAATTACATTAACAAAATATCTTGTTACAAATGGTTCCTCAAGTAGGGATATTGCTTCAATACTTAAAATACCTCCTTTCACAGTTGGACCCCTAGTAGATGCGTGTAACAAATATGATTGGAAGAAAATTATGAACAAATATGAGAAATTATGTAATCTTGATTATGAAATAAAGGTTGGAAGGATAGACCCAAAACTTGGTCTTACCCTATTTTGTACAACAATATAAATACTCTTGTTGACATTAATACATAAATTCTCATAAACTCTATATATAATTAAGTATATTAATATACATATAAGCTGCCTTTAGATGGATAGACAGGATAGGAGTACTAAAAAAACGTTGAAAGCCTTGATGGTTGTAGGAGCAATATTAGTTCTAGCTTTAATAGGAGCAGTCGTATATTTCTATCTACTAAAGGATCAAGATAGTGATGATGATGATTTAGACAAGATAACTTGTGGTTGTTACATGATTGACCCAAATGTTGTAAATGAATGTGGAGACCCAAAGAGAGCTTTCCTCTTTAATCTTAATACTGTTTCTTCTGATCAAACTTGTAATGCAAAATGTGATATTAATGATATTGCAGAAAACTTGTTAAATAGCTCTACCCCAAAAGATTCATATAAAAG